>JBJTHI010000296.1:0-1433 GCA_046094425.1 Burkholderiales bacterium
CTGGCGGTGGTGGCGGTGGTGGCGGAGCCGGTGGCTATGGCGGATTCCACATCCTTGGACTTCTTTTCAGGCTTGGGTGGTTTCAGTTTGCGCGGTGTGGCAGTCAGGCCTATGTGGATGGCGTTGGGGTTGCGCGTGAGCACCTGCGACCACTTGCCCCAGGCCGAGCGGTGGCATTCGTCGATGATGATGACGCTGAAGGCGTCTTCACCGTAATGGTCGGTAAGGAAACTGCCGTCACCGTTTTCATCAATGCCCAGCGTCTGATAGGTAGCGATGTGGATGCGTGCATTGGCAGCGCCGTTCTGGCCGCGAACGGTTTCCACAATGCGAGCATTGCCGCCAAACGCGGCCTTGAGCTTGGTATAGGCCTGTTCGCGTAGCTCATCGCGGTCACACAAAAACAGCGCGGGCTTGGGCAGCATCCCCGCCTGTGCCATGCGCCACAGCAGGTTGGTGGCAATAATGGTTTTGCCAGCACCAGTCGCCAGAGTGAGCAGTACGCGCGCTGCGTTGCCAGCTTGCCGTTCGAGGATGATTTTCTCGAAGGCGGCGCGGATGGCAGCGTCTTGGTAGTAGCGGGACGCTGACCAAGCTGGGCTGTCGGCCTGAAAAAGCAGGGCGGCTTCAGGCGAACTCAGATTGATGCCTTTGTCCTTGGCGTATCGCGTGCACAGGTCGGGGTGTGGTGGGAATTCTTCCAGCGGATGCGGGCCCGTTTGGATGCCACTGGGTTTGTCGTACTCGCCGTAGAGGTGACCATTACTGGCAAACACATATTGCACGTCAAAGCGTGTGCAGTCCGCGTAGCCTTTGGCTTGCTCCATTCCCGCGAGCGGGTCTTCGGTCTCGCGTTTGGCTTCCAGCACTGCGACCGGCAGCGCCTTGGGCATGTCACCGACCTGGACGCACAGCAGGTAATCGGTGCGGCCGCCGCGCTTGCTGCGGCGACCTTTTGGTCCGGTGGGTTCCACGGGTGCCGGGGTTTCCAGACGGATGCGTTGAGGGTCGTCATACCCCTTCTTACGGAGCACCGGATCAATGAGATGGAAGCGTGTTTCTTCTTCGTTGAATGCCACAGTCACTCCCCTTGCACATGATCTTTGTGTTCATCAGCGCCACCGGCGCGCACCCAGTCGTCCACCTCGGACACTTTGAACTTCCACAACCGACCCACGCGGTGCGCTGGCAGCCCCTTGCGGTCGATCCAGCGGTAGATCGAGTCGCGCGTGACACCCAGATGCTCGGCAATCTGGTCCACGGACACCCAAGGTTCAGCAGTCATCGCAGCGCTCCGGCAGCAGGGGTTCGGATGGCATAAAGTCGGTTTCAATTGTAAAGGTTGCAATTTATCAGGTTGAAGGGCGGCAGACGAGGGTTCGATGCCGTGGGCATCATCTTTTTCTTGGCTTCCTGATCGTTCAGCGCGTGAA
>JBJTHI010000297.1:0-2933 GCA_046094425.1 Burkholderiales bacterium
GTTCAAGCGCGTGCCCGCTCGGACCGGATGATTCCCCTAGCAGGCTGCTGAAATACCGATCAGCGCTACCGGTCCAGCAAGTCGTAGCGAGGACAAACTGAGGATCAGATCTGAGAGCCACCCATGCGTGGCGCCGACACCTTCACCGAGAGCCTGTTAACCATGCGCACGCTGGAGGACTTCGTGCCGCCACAGCACCCGCTGCGTGAGATTCGCAGAACGGCCAACGCCGCGCTGGAGAAGCTGGGGCCGACCTTGACGGCGATGTACGCAGCCGAGGTCAAGGGCGGGAGGCCCAGCATTGCGCCCGAGAAGTTGCTGCGCGCCATGCTGCTGCAGGTGCTGTTCAGCGTTCGCTCCGAGCGGCAATTGATGGAGCAGGTGCAATACAACCTGCTGTTCCGCTGGTTCATCGGTCTGTCCATGGACGATGCAGTGTGGGTGCCGACGGTGTTCACGAAGAACCGGGAACGCCTGATTGAGCACGACGCGGTCGTCAAGTTCTTCAACGAAGTGGTGACCATTGCGCAGCAGCGCGACCTGCTCTCGGGCGAGCATTTCAGCGTGGACGGCACATTGATTCAAGCCTGGGCCGGGCACAAGAGCTTTGTGGCCAAGAACGATCACCAAGATGGTGATGGCGGAGCCACACCGGGCGACTTCAAAAGCCAGCGGCGCAGCAACGACACTCACGAGTCGAAGACTGACGGCGATGCCAAGCTGTACCGCAAGGGCGACACCGCCAGTGAGCTGCGCTACATGGGCCACACCCTGAGTGATAACCGCCACGGCCTGATAGCCAACGCGATGGTCACCAAGGCCGACGGCCATGCAGAACGTGAGGCGGCCAAGGCCATGATCAGCGATGCGCGGCAGGCGCTGGGCGACGTCGAGCGAGAGATCACGCTGGGCGCTGACAAGGGCTACGACGCCAAGGAGTTCATCGACGCTTGCGTGGCGATGAAGGTCACACCACATGTGGCGCAGAACACCTCGGGCCGCAAGTCAGCAGTGCCCGATGAGATCGCTCAGACTGAGGGCTACGCCATGTCGCAGCGCAAGCGCAAGCTCATCGAGCAAGGCTTCGGCTGGGCCAAGACAGTGGGCAACATCCGCCAGGTCATGGTGCGCGGCCTCAAGCGAGTCGACCAGATGTTTGTGCTGACCATGGCGACCTACAACCTGGTGCGCATGCGCAACTTGGGAGCAGTCCGTCTGCAGGCTGCGCAGTGACCAGAATCTGACGTGAATACGCATGAAAACCGCACCACATCGATGAAACTCAGGCTCCTCGTTCCACATTACGGAACACCCAGCTCCCCGGTTTCGAGTCGAGGTGGGGAGACTTGCGCGCCCCAGCTGAGGCCTGGTGCGCCCGACAGCACGTCGAATCGATGATGGCATCTTCCAGGTCGGGACTTTGTATCAAGCGAAATACGCGCCCCAACCAGCCCTTCTTGCACCAGTAGGAGAACCGCTGGTACACAACGTTCCATCGGCCCAATTCACCTGGCAAGTCACGCCAGGGCGTACCTGTCTTCGCGATCCACAACACCGCATCCATGAACTTCCGTGTGCCGCCACCCGGCCTCCCTCTACCTCTGGGAATGAAGGGCTCAATCCTCAGCCAGTCCTCATCGCTCAACCCGTGACGCACGCTCATTGGTTCTGTCGCAATAAGGCTGTCGGAGAGACTTGGGGGATGGTTCCGATGCACATCCAACTCGAAACGTCGACCCTTCGCCGCGTGGTCAAGCGGCTGCACTATCCGTTGGAGGTGATGTTGTTGTGCGCGCGCTGGTACGCCGCCTACGCGTTGAGCTTGCGTAACCTGGAAGAGATGATGGCCGAGCGCGGCGTGGAGGTCGACCACGCCACTATCCACCGCTGGGTGCTGAAGATCCTGCCGGTGCTGGCGGCGGTGTTTCGTCGGCGCAAGCGCCCGGTGGAACCGAGCTGGCGCGTAGATGAAACCTACGTCAAAGTTGGCGGGCAATGGAAGTACCTGTACCGAGCCGTGGACCGGCTAGGTCAAACGGTGGACTTCCTGCTGACCGCCAAGCGTGACCTTGCAGCGGCCCGGCGCTTTTTCGAGCGGGCGATCGACCTGCACGGCGCACCCGAGAAGATCACCATCGACAAAAGCGGCGCCAACACAGCGGCCGTGCAAGGCTTGATCGCCGACAGCGGCCTGCCCATCCAGATGCGACAGTCGAAGTACTTGAACAACCTCGTCGAGCAAGACCATCGAGCAGTCAAGCGGCGAACCCGGCCTATGCTTGGGCTCAAGGACTTCCGCTCGGCCACCAAAATCATCTCAGGGATCGAGACCATGCACATGATCAAAAGGGGCAGTTGGCCTGCCCCGAAGGCCGCGCCATGTCCGCCGCCGAGCAGTTCTACAGCCTCGCCGTTTGATTCTGAAATTCCACCTCCTCTTCCTCTCGCCTGCTCGCCCTTATTGCGACAGAACCGCACGAAGTCCTCCAGCTTGCGCATGGTGAACAGGCTCTCGGTGAAGGTGTCGGCGCCACGCATGGGTCTCTCTCAGATCTGATCCTCAGATTGTCCTCGCTACGCCTTGCTGGACCGGTAGCGCTGATCGGTATTTCAGCAGCCTGTTAGGGCCTGTTCGGAAATTCAATGGAGCCACTTCATGATGGCGGCGAGGTGGACGATCCCAAGGAAATTGCGATCCAGTTTTTCGTAGCGGGTGGCGAACCGTCGAAAGACCTTCATCCGCTGGAAGAGGTTTTCAACGAGGTGCCGAGCTTTGTAGCGCACCTTGTCCAGGGGTCGTGGATGCTGGCGATTCGCTCTGCTGGGAATGATCGCAGTCATACCCTGGTTCTGCGCAATGCCCACGATTTCATTGGTGTCGTAGGCCTTGTCGGCGATCAACGCCTTGGCGCAGATGCCTTCGAGCAGTTCAG
>JBJTHI010000298.1:0-6634 GCA_046094425.1 Burkholderiales bacterium
TGTGTCAATGACTCTTCACCCAATTGGTGGCTCCTTAAATCGTTCGCTAACCCGCATGGAGTCTACGTTTTCGGCAGCTTATATCGGGGTAACTGAGGAAAATAGGTTGATTCAACGTGAGATCAAGTAATTACTCATTGATCGGTCAACGCCCAGAAAAAAAGCCACCCGAAGGTGGCTTTTATTTTTTGCCTTGAGTCGCCGTGCCACAAAACTCAGTCAGCGTACTGACCCGCCGCTTTGATGACTGGGCCCAGCTTATTGATCTGTGCTTCCACGAACTTCTTGTGTTCGGCCATATTGACGCGGGCATCCGTGACCACCACGGCACCCAGCGCCTCTTGGCGCTTCAAGAACTCAGGGTCTTTCAGTGCCAATTTAGATGCCGCATTGATTTTGTCCATCACAGGCTTAGGGATGCCTTTCGGGCCGTACAGGCCGTGCCAGATCGTCACATCAAAACCCTTCAATCCCAACTCGTCCAAGGTGGGCAATTTGGCCAGTGCGGGGGTCGTCAAGCGTTTGGTGGTGGTGACAGCAAAGGCCTTGACCTTGCCTGCCTCAATTTGGCTGGAGGTGTTGGTGGTTTGGTCACACATCAAATCCACTTGCCCGCCGAGCAAATCGGTCATGGCGGGGCCGGTACCTTTGTAAGGCACGGTGGTCATGTCGATTTGAATGGTGCTTTGAAACATCAAGCCGCAGAGGTGGGAAGCAGAACCCAGGCCCGCATTGGCGAGGTTGATCTTGCCCTTGTTGGCTTCCATCCACTTGACCAATTCGGCATAGTTGTTAGCGGGCAAAGAGGGTTTGCCGATCAGGGTCATGGGTACTTCGTTGATCATGCCCAAGTACTCGAAGTCTTCCAGTGTTTTGTACGGGAGGCTGCGATATAGGGCAGGCGCGGTGGCCATGCCAGAGTGGGCCAACAGCAAGGTGTAGCCATCGTTGGCAGCCTTGGCAACCCGGCCCGCGCCTAAGGTGCCGCCCGCGCCTGCCACGTTTTCGATCACGATGGGCTGGTTGTTCATGTGCTTGCGCAGTGCTTCACCGAAATCACGCGCTACTTTGTCGGTGGGGCCTCCGGCTGCGAAGGGCACGATGATGGTGATGGGTTTCTCCGGGTATTGCTGGGCCATGGCAGCAGACGCCATCACGGCCAAAGTGGTTGCGAGTAAGACTTTTTTCATGTGGACTCTCCTGGAGGTCAGTGTGAAGGGATCAAGGGCGTCTGCGCAGCACTGGTGTACAGCGCACAGCGAGCTTGCATTCTGCGGCGACCGGTGTGACCACGCACGGCGGAAACTACTTACTCCAGCCCCCTGTTTTCCCTGGGAGCGATGTGGTTTTCGCAGGATTCAGTCCACCTTGCGCTCGTCCACCACCACCTTGCCATCGTTGGGCAAACTGCCCAGGCTCACAAACTGGACTTCCCCGCGCAGTTTGGTGACTTCGCGCATGCTGTGGATGAGTGCCTCTTGTAGTTGAGCCAATGTTGCTTCTGGGAGGCTCTGGGTCTCGGCACAGAGTGTCATGCGATCGTTGGCCATTTCACCTTGCACCACCAAACGGGCGCGCAGCACTTCGGGGTGACGCCTGGCAATGGCCGCTACTTGGCTGGCATGTACAAACATGCCGCGTACTTTGACGGTTTGGTCGGCGCGACCGAGCCAGCCGCGAATTCGGGTGTTGCTGCGGCCGGTGGGACAAGGGCCGGGCAGCACGGCGGACAGGTCGCCGGTGCCGAAACGAATCAAGGGGTAGTCGGGGTTGAGCGTGGTGACCACCACTTCGCCCACTTCACCGTCGGGCAAGGGCTGGTCGGTGCCGGGCCGAACAATCTCCAAAATCACGTCTTCATCCAACACCAGGCCTTCGCGGGCCGAGGTTTCGTAGGCGATGAGCCCCAGGTCGGCGGTGGCATAACACTGAAAGGCTTGGATGCCGCGTGCCAGCAACCAGTCACGCAAGCTGGTAGGAAAGGCTTCGCCGCTGACCACGGCGCGTTGCAGTGAGGGCAGGGGAATGCCCAGCTCGTCGGCTTTGTCCAGAATGATTTTCAGAAAGCTGGGCGTGCCCACATAAGCCTGGGGTAGGAGCGTTTGCATGGCCCGCACCTGCATTTCCGTTTGCCCCGTACCGGCGGGGAAAACGGTGCAACCCAATGCATGGGCGCCGGTTTCCATGAAGGAGCCGGCCGGGGTGAAGTGGTAGCTGAAGCTGTTGTGAACCAGATCGCCCGCGCGCAAACCTGCGGCGAACAGCGCACGCGCCAAACGCCAGTAGTTCGGGTCGCGGCCTTCGGGCTCGTAAATGGGGCCTGGTGAGGCGAACACCCGCAAGGGGCGCTGGGTTTGTACGCTGTTTCGTCCCCAAGCCAAGGCAGAAAATCCACCGAACACGTCATGCGGCCCGCTGGCGTGTTGGCTTTCCATCAACTCGTGTTTGCGCACCACCGGCAAGGTGGCCAGGGCGGCGCGGCTGTTGATGTGGTCGGTGTGCAGGCCGTGATAACGCTGCCGGTACGCGGCGGTGTGTTGTTTGGCGTGCTGGACTTGTTTGGCCAGGCGTTGCATCAAGGCCCGCTCGCGCTCCTCGGGGGAGCGGGTCTCGAGCGTGTCGTAGTGAGCGGGTGTCGCATCCATGGGGTTCAGTCCTCATCCACCCAACGTAATAGGCGGCGCTTCACTTCGTCTTGCAGTTTGCGAACGTCGGCACTGCTCTTGAGGGTTTGCAAATCCCACTCGGTGCGCTGCGAGCGTCGCTTGGCGATGCGAGCGACCAAGGTGTCGCCTTCTACCTTCACATCCAGCACCGCCACACCTTGCAGCTCAAAGCCCGCGCCCCTCTCATTGAGGCTACGTAAATCGCGCACGAAACGTTTGAACTGTTGCAAGGCCTCGGCAGGTTTGAAGGCAGGTGGAGCAAAAAAATCGTCGGCCATGACATGCTCCTTCAAGCCAGCCAGCGCTTGCGCCGTTTGTAGCTTTTCACGTCTTTGAAACTCTTTTTGTCCTCGCTGCTTTTGCCTAACCCCAGGTAAAACTCTTTCACGTCCTCGTTCTCGCGCAGGCTGCTGGCGGCACCGTCCATGACGATGCGGCCGTTTTCCAAGATGTAGCCGTGGTCGGCATATCGCAGCGCCATGTGCGTGTTTTGTTCGGCCAGCAAGAAGGTGACCTTCTCTCGCTGGTTCAGGTCTTTCACAATTTCAAACACCTCTTCAACGATCTGCGGTGCCAGGCCCATGCTGGGCTCGTCCAGCAACACCATGCTGGGGTTGGCCATCAGTGCCCTCCCAATGGCGCACATTTGTTGTTCCCCGCCCGAGGTGTAAGCGGCTTGCGATGTGCGACGGGTTTTGAGGCGGGGGAAGTAGGTATAGACCTTCTCCAAGGTTTGCATCACGGCGGCTTTGCCGTCGCGCCGGGTGTAGGCACCGGTCATGAGGTTTTCTTCCAAGGTGAGGTGGGCGAAGCAGTGGCGGCCTTCCATCACCTGAATCACACCGCGCTGCACCATGTCGGCGGTGCTGAGTTTTTCAATGCGCTCGCCACGCAACTCAATCGACCCTTTGGTGACTTCACCGCGTTCACCGGCGAGCAAGTTGCTCACCGCCCGCAAGGTGGTGGTTTTGCCCGCGCCGTTGCCACCCAGGAGTGCCACCACGCCGCCTTGAGGCACTTGCAGCGATACGCCTTTGAGTACCAAGATGACGTGGTTGTAGATGACTTCGATGCCGTTGACGTTGAGGAGGATGTTGGTGCTCATCGACAAACCCTGCTTTCAATGTTGTACCGAAACGAGGTACACATGGACTACCTCCGCGTAGATCCAGCGCACACCACGGATCTGGCTTTGCCAGGCCGTAGGTGTGGCCCCCTTGAGGGGGAGCGGCGTGAGCCGCTCCGGGGGTGGGTCATGACTGGCAATCCGCCGGGGCACGCCGCGTCAGCTTCTTCTCTGCCGCGTACTTCTCAGCCGACGCTTTCACCATGGGCCGAATGATTTGGTCGTCGGCCTGCAACCAGTCTGAACTCCAAGTGAACTTGGCCCCGTCCCAGGTGTGTACTCGCGCCCAGGCCGAACCCATGTGGTCGGCGCAGCTGGTGGATACGGGACGCATCACGCCTTTGAAACCCAGTGCATCGAGTTTGGCTTGGGTGAGGTTGAGGTTTTCATAACCCCAGCGTGCTTGTTCGCCGGTGACTACCTTGCCTTTGCCAAAACGTTCTTGCGCTGTACGCACGCCTTCTACCGCCAGCATCGCACCCACCACGCCGCGCATGTAAAGCACGGTGCCGACTTCTTCTTTGGGGCCTGTGCCTTGTTTGGCGTCATGCACCTTGGACAAGATGTCTTTGACCACGGGGGAGTCAAATTCCGCCCCGTGCTGCATCATCACGGCGCTGTAGCCTTTGGCGGCTGCACCCACGTCCTTCAAATCAGGTTCTGCCCCAGACCACCAAGTGCCAAACATTTTTTCGCGTGGGTAACCGGTAGCCACGGCTTCTTTGATGGCGGTGGCAGTCATCACGCCCCAGGTTTGCATGACCACGAAGTCAGGGCGCTGTTGGCGCACTTGCAACCAGATGGCTTTTTGTTCCACACCGGGTGCGGGCACGGGTAGCAGTTGCAACTCAAAGCCGTGGGTTTGGGCACGTTCGTTCATGATGGGCAGCAGCTCTTTACCAAAGGGGCTGTCGTGGTAGACCACCGCAATCTTTTTGCCCTTGAGTTTGTCCCAACCACCTTCTTTTTTCGCAATGTGCTGCAACACCGTGTCGCCCGCCACCCAGTAGTGACCAATGAGAGGGAAGTTCCACTTGAAGACGCCGCCATCGGCCGAGTCACTGCGGCCATAACCCGAGGTGATCATGGGAATTTTGTCGTTGGGCACCTTTTCAGTCAGTGCAAAGGTGATGCCGGTGGACAGCGGCTGGAACACCGTGGCACCGCCGTGTTTGCCTTTGAGTCGCTCGTAGCACTCCACACCTCGGTCGGTGGCGTAGGCGGTTTCGCATTCCTCGACCAAGGTTTTCACACCGTTGATGCCACCACGTAGATTGACGAGTTTCATGTAGTCGGCGTACCCATTGGCAAACGGTGTCGCGTTGGGGGCCACGGGCCCGGTGCGGCCTGTGAGGCTGGGGAAGAACTGCACTTTGTCTTGCGCCAAGAGGGCGGGTGAAGTGAGCAAGGCCGTGCTACTCGCTGCTGCAAGTAAGGCGGCGCGGGTGAGGGTGGTGAATTTCATGGCTTGTCTCCAGTAGGTGTAGCGGTGGTTGCACTTCTTTTGCTTTTGTCTCTTGCCGGTCAGTGCGGCCCGGATCGATGGGGCTGGTTCAATGTGGGAAGGGCCACAGGCGCATTTTTTCTTTGCCTATAGACCACAAACGCGCCAAACCGTGGGGCTCGACGATGAGGAAGAAAACAATCAGGGCACCAAAAATCATCAGCTCGGCATGGGCTACAGCAGCCGTGGTGATGGTGACGCCCACCAAGCTCCCCAGTGCAGGCAAGGCTTGACTTAAAAATATGGGCAACAACACCATGAAGGCCGCACCAAAAAAACTGCCCATGATGGAACCCAAGCCACCGATGATGACCATAAAGAGCAACTGAAAACTGCGGTCTATCGAGAATGCCGCTGGCTCCCAGGAACCGAGGTGTACAAAACCCCAGAGTGCGCCTGCCACGCCCACGATGAAGCTGCTGACCGCAAACGCACTGAGCTTGGCGTAAACGGGGCGTATGCCGATGACGGCAGCGGCCACGTCCATGTCACGAATGGCCATCCACTCGCGCCCAATGTGGCCGCGCACCAGGTTCTTGGCCGCCATGCCAAACACGATCAAAAAGCCCAAACACAGCAGGTATTTTTCTACCGGTGTGTTGATGGAAATTCCAAACACATTCATGTTGGAGATGGACACCGAACCCGAAGACGAGTGGTTGGTGAACCAAGAAATACGCAGAAACGCCCAGTCGCAAAAGAACTGCGCTGCCAAGGTGGCCACCGCCAAGTAGAGACCCTTGATGCGTAGCGAGGGAATGCCAAACAGCACACCCACCAAAGTGGCGCAGCCACCGCCCAACAGCAGAGCCAGCAACAAAGGCATGCCGTCCACCCGCACCGAGAAGTTGTAGGCCGCATAAGCCCCCACCGCCATGAAGGCCCCGGTGCCCAGAGATACCTGGCCGCAATAGCCCACGAGGATGTTCAAACCCAAGGCTGCCAAAGACAGAATCAGGAAGGGAATCAACAAGGCGCGGAACACATATTCGTCGGCGAGCAAGGGCACACCCACCACGGCAAAGGCCATCAACAAACCAATGGCGATGCGGTCTTGCGTGATGGGGAAGACCTGAGCGTCTGCCCTGTAGCTGGTTTTGAATTGGCCGTTTTCTCTGTAAAACATGTTGGCCTTTTATGTGGCAGTGTTTTGTGTACCAAAAGTGCTGCCCTCACCCCAACCCTCTCCCAGAGGGAGAGGGGGTAGTGGCTCCCTCTCCCTCTGGGAGAGGGTTGGGGTGAGGGCAGCACTTTTGGTACACAAAACACTGCCACATAAAAGGCCAACATGTTTTACAGAGAAAACGGCCAAGTCAAAACCAGCTACAGGGCAGACGC
>JBJTHI010000299.1:0-22205 GCA_046094425.1 Burkholderiales bacterium
TTTTAAGCGCGTGCCGACCAGCGTTTAATAAAAAAAGAGATTGATTCCATGACAGCGTTTGCTTTTGTATTCCCCGGCCAAGGCTCTCAATCGGTTGGGATGTTGGACGCCTGGGGTGACCACCCTGCGGTGCGCGACACCTTGGCTGAAGCCTCGGATGCTTTGGGGCTGGACATGGCTGCATTGATCCACGCGGGCCCCAAAGAAGAGCTCGACCTCACCACCAACACCCAACCCGTCATGCTGACCGCAGGCATTGCTTGTTATCGCGCTTGGCGTCACGAAGGTGGTGGTGAACCTGCGGTGGTCGCGGGGCACTCATTGGGTGAATACACTGCTTTGGTGGCAGCGGGCACTTTGACCCTGGCCGAGGCCCTGCCGCTGGTGCGTTTTCGTGCACAGGCCATGCAAGAGGCCGTGCCGGTTGGCGCAGGTGCCATGGCTGCCATCTTGGGTTTGGATGCAGCAGCGGTGCGTGACGGTTGCGCCGAAGTGGTCAGCAGCAGTGGCGAAGTGGTGGAGGCGGCGAATTACAACGACCCCAAACAAACCGTCATCGCGGGCAGCAAAGCGGGGGTTGATCTGGCCTGCGAGTTGCTGAAAACCAAGGGTGCCAAACGCGCTTTGCTGTTGTCTGTTTCTGCGCCGTTTCACTCTAGTTTGATGCGACCAGCCGCTGAAAAGCTGCGCCCCCGATTGACCGAGGTGGCGTGGCAAAGCCCGCGCATGCCTGTGCTCAATAACATCGACGTTCAGTCTCCGATTGAGCCCGCCGCCATTGCTGACGCGCTGTACCGCCAAGCCTTTGGCCCGGTGCGCTGGGTTGAGGTGGTGCAGGCGATGCGTGAGCGTGGTGTGCAGCATATTTTTGAATGCGGCCCGGGCAAGGTATTGGCGGGCATCGTCAAACGGGTGGATGCGCAAGTGGTGAGTGCTTGCGTTTTGGATCTCGCTTCTTTGAATGATGCGAAAGGTTTGTTGGCATGACTGAGGCCACTGAAAAAATGAAACAAGTCGCTCTGGTGACCGGCGCGTCGCGCGGTATTGGCCGGGCTATTGCGCTGGTGTTGGCGGAGAAGGGCTACACCGTGGTGGGAACCGCCACCAGCGATGCCGGGGCCAGCAGCATCACCGAGGCTTTGGCCGCCGCAGGCGGAGTTGGCCTGTGTTTGAACGTGAATGAAGCGGCCGCTGTGGACGCAGCGATTGATGGCATCGTCAAACAACATGGCGGCCTGCATGTGCTGGTGAACAATGCGGGTATCACGCGAGATGGTTTGTCCATGCGCATGAGAGACGACGATTGGGACGTGGTGCTGGACACCAACCTCAAAGCCGTTTTCCGCACCAGCCGCGCTGTCATGCGGCCCATGATGAAGCAACGTTTTGGGCGCATCATCAACATCACTTCCGTGGTGGGTGCCAGTGGCAATGCGGGCCAAGCCAATTACGCCGCTTCCAAAGCGGGTGTGGCCGGTATGACGCGCTCCTTGGCCCGTGAACTTGGCAGCCGCAACATCACGGTGAACTGTGTGGCTCCTGGTTTCATTGACACCGACATGACCAAGGCTTTGTCTGAAGCCCAAATTGCAGCGCTCACAGCACAAATTCCTTTGGGCCGTTTGGGCCAAGCCGATGACGTGGCCCATTTGGTGGCGTTTTTGGCTTCTACCCAAGCGGGTTACATCACCGGCAGTGAGTTGCATGTCAACGGTGGCATGTTCATGAACTGAAGGAACAAGTTGATAGAAAAAAGCCCGGAGTCGCCCGACCGGGGCAAGGTGTCAGAGTGAACGTTGGCACCGCTTACAATCTCGGGCTGTTTATGACCACACTCCCGGAGGAGTTATGAGCGATATCGAAGCACGCGTAAAAAAAATCATTGCTGAACAACTGGGTGTTCCTGAAGCCGATGTGTCCCCCGAGAAAGCCTTCGTGGCCGATTTGGGTGCCGACTCTTTGGACACCGTTGAACTGGTGATGGCCCTTGAAGATGAATTCAGCATTGAAATTCCTGACGAAGATGCTGAAAAAATCACCACAGTGCAGTTGGCCATCGACTACGCACTGAAGCATCAAAAGGCCTGAACTTCCGTCCAGAGATCACATGAGCCGTCGTCGCGTCGTCGTCACTGGACTGGGCCTCATCAGCCCCGTGGGCAACACGGTGGTACAGGGCTGGGCCAATTTGCTACAAGGCAAATCGGGCATTGCCAACATCACCCGTTTTGATGCCAGCGGTTTCGCTTGCAAATTTGCGGGTGAAGTCAAAGGCTTCAGCATTGAAGATTACATCTCTGCCAAAGAAGCCAGGCACATGGACACCTTCATCCACTTCGGTTTGGCCGCGGCCATCCAAGCGGTGGAAGACGCTGGGTTGCCAACTGGCGATGCGCTCAGTGAAGAGCAAGCCGAGCGCGTTGGCTGTGTGTTGGGTTCGGGCATCGGCGGTTTGCCGTTGATTGAAGAAACCCACGCCGAGTTAACCGCTAAGGGGCCACGGCGGGTTTCCCCGTTTTTCATCCCGGCGTGCATCATTAACATGATCTCCGGTCATGTTTCGATCAAGTACGGCTTTCAAGGCCCCAACTTGGCCTTGGCCACCGCATGTACCACGGGCTTACACGCCATTGGTGAAGCGGGGCGTTTGATTGAATACGGTGACGCTGACGTGATGATTGCTGGTGGCGCAGAATCGGCCATATCGCCTTTGGGTGTGGGCGGTTTTGCAGCGGCTCGTGCTTTGTCCACGCGCAACGACGACCCACTCACCGCTTCCCGCCCCTGGGACAAAGACCGTGATGGTTTTGTCCTGGGTGAGGGTGCGGGTGTGTTGGTGCTGGAAGAGTACGAACACGCCAAAAAACGTGGCGCAAAAATTTACGCCGAGCTGGCTGGTTTTGGCATGGGTGCGGATGCCTTCCACATGACAGCCCCCAATGTGGACGGCCCCAAACGCTCCATGAAGGCCGCCTTGCGAAATGCAGGCGTGAATGCCGATCAAGTTCACTACCTCAACGCCCACGGCACCTCCACGCCACTGGGCGATGTGAACGAAACCAATGCCATTAAATTGGCTTTCGGTGACCATGCCAAGCGCTTGGTGGTGAATTCCACCAAGTCCATGACGGGGCACCTGCTCGGTGGGGCTGGTGGCATCGAGTCGGTGTTCACTGTGCTGGCCCTTCACCATCAAATCTCGCCGCCCACGATCAACATCTTCAACCAGGATCCCGAGTGTGACCTGGACTACTGCGCCAACACCGCGCGTGAAATGAAGATGGATTACGCCCTCAAAAACAACTTTGGTTTTGGTGGCACCAACGGCAGCTTGGTTTTCAAGCGCCTTTAAGCGCCTCCAATGAGCCGTACCGCACCCCCGGTGCATGTGCTGGTGGATCGCTTTGCGGTGTGGACGATTGCTGTGGTCATCCTTGGGGTGATTGCGACTGCCACTCTCTTGGCCTGGGCGACGCCTGTGTGGACGACTCCGCTTGGGTTGGCGCAGGGGCTGGCGCTATCGATCGCAGCCTGCGTTTTGTGCGTCAGCTTGTGGCGGTCTTTGCGTTCAAGTGCCGTGAGTTTGCGTTGGGACGGTGAGCGCTGGTGGCTGGGTCAGCCAAGCAGCGTCGGCGCCGAGCCCTGGCCCGTTCATGTGGTGGTGTGCATGGACTTAGGGTCTTGGATGCTGCTGCAACTTCGAGCGCATTCCGATGACGCAGGCCTTCCCCGCCGCCACCGCTGGTTGCCCTTGCAACGCCAAGGTCTAGAGCTTCAGTGGCATGGTTTGCGCTGTGCTTTGTATGTGCAAGAGCCGCGCGCAGAGGTGCTGTTGTGACCGATCGCGCCCCCGAGCGTGTACTTGCCCCAGACGCCGATGCGCCCCTGATAGAGCGCGTCAAACAAGGCGACGTCAAAGCCTTCGAGATGCTGGTGGTCAAGTACCAGCGCCGGGTGGAGCGTCTGGTGGCACGCATGGTGCGCGATGTGGACATTGTTCAAGACATCACCCAAGAAACCTTCATTCGCGCCTACCGGGCTATACCGCAGTTTCGCGGCGAAAGCGCCTTCTATACCTGGCTGTACCGAATTGCGGTGAATACCGCCAAGAAGGCGCTGCTGGAGCTCAAGCGTGACCCCTTGGTCACAGAGGCTGCCCGTGCCTCTCGTGACGAGGACGATGAAACTTCTCGGCTGGAGAACGAACTAAGCGATGGAGAAACGCCCGACGCGGTTTTGGCCAGCAAACAAGTGGCACAGGCAGTGAACTTGGCGGTTGCCGATTTGTCTGAAGACTTACGTCAG
Organism: Burkholderiales bacterium; assembly: GCA_046094425.1. Classification (GTDB taxonomy): domain Bacteria; phylum Pseudomonadota; class Gammaproteobacteria; order Burkholderiales; family Burkholderiaceae_C; genus JANPCX01. The sequence goes on from JBJTHI010000299.1 coordinate 4,306, forward strand.
GCCATTACCCTCAGAGAGATTGAGGGTTTGAGTTATGAAGAGATTGCAGAGATGATGAATTGCCCCATAGGCACGGTGCGTTCCCGAATTTTTCGGGCCCGCGAAGCCATTGCGCAGCGCCTGCGGCCATTGCTGGACACGCGCGATGGTGAGCGCTGGTAGCGATTGAGCGTCTAGACGGTATTGATTTGAAATTGGAGCCCTCGATGTCCCAACCCTCCCACCCCCAACCAAGCAGTGCAGAAATGCTCTCTGCTTTGGCCGACGGCGAGTTGAACGCGCGCGATACGCAGCTCGCCTGCGCTCTGTGGCGGGACGACACACAAGCACGAACACAGTGGGCCGACTACCAGTTGATTGGGGACGTGCTGCGCTCCGAAGACTTGGCTCGCAACCGCCGCCACGATGCCAAGCTCTTCGCAGCCATCCAAGCAGAGTTGGCTTTGCAGCCTGTGGTTTTGGCGCCGCAAACGCCGCCTGTGCATCAGCAAGAATTGCATCGTCCACGCAACAACCGCCGTGCCTGGGCGGCCACCTCCGCCGTGGCGGCGGGTGTGTTGGCGGTGGTTGGCGGGTGGTCGTTGATGCGCGTACCGCTGCCGTCTGAGTCCGGTGCGCTTGTTGCGCAGAAGGATGCCGTACCCGCTGTAGTCGCGCCAACCCCCGTCGCGGCGGTGGAAAGCGTGGCGAGCGCAGGTCCTGTGGTTCGTGATGCCGAGTTGGATCGTTACCTGGCCGCCCACAAGCAGTTCTCTTCTGCCTCGGTGTTGGGTGTGGCTTCGGGCTCGCTGCGCCAAGTGGTGTTGGACTCTTCGGCACGATGAGCGCCTTGCAACGGGTGTTGCGCTTTGTGCTGGCCAGCCTGTTGGCTGCCAGTGCCAGCGTTGGCCTGGCACAAACCCCCGTGTTTGGCCCGGGCGTTGCCATGCCTGACAAAGACACCCGTGCCTGGCTGCTGCGCATTCAAGAGGCAGCCAAGAAACGCAATTTCAGCGGCACCTTTGTATTCAGCGCTGGTGGTGCGATGAGCAGCGCGCGCATTACCCACTACGCTACTTTTCATCGCCAAGGGCAACAACAGTTCGAGCGTGTGGACTCGTTGGACGGGCCGCCGCGTCAACTGCTGCGTCACAACGACACGGTGCACACCGTCTGGCCCCAAAGCGGATTGGTGGTGGTGGAAAAGCGCGACAGTGGCGTCACCTTTCCTGCCCTGGTGCTGGGTGCGGAAGAGCAGGTTTTCTCGAACTACGAGGTTCTGACCGCCAAAGACAGCGAGCGTGTGGCTGGGCATGAAGCCTTGGTCTTGTTGCTCAGGCCTAAAGATCTACACCGCTATGGCTACCGTTTGTGGTCGGACAAAACCTCGGGCCTGTTGCTGCGTGCTGATGTGCTGGGTGAGCGCGGCGAGGTGCTGGAGTCTTCTGCGTTTTCGGAAGTCACCATCGGTGTGAAGGCTCAGCCCGAACTGGTGTTGTCAGCCATCAAAAAATTGGCTGCTTTGCGCGTGGTTAAAACCCAGATGAGCGCGACCACCCTGGAAGCCCACGGTTGGCAGTTGCGTGCCGTGGTTCCTGGTTTCAAAGAAATTCGTTGTTTCCAGCGGCCATGGGGAGTAGCGCCAGATGCACCTGTCAGTGCAAGTACTTCAGCTCATAACGCAGCCAACAACACCGCACCAGCCCAAACCCTGCAAGTGATCTATTCGGACGGCCTGACCCATGTGTCCTTGTTCGTGGAGCCTTTCGACGGCGCGCGGCACGGTCGCCAGGTGCCAACAGTGCTGGGGGCAACCAAGACCTTTTCAGTTCGTCAGGCGGACTGGTGGATCACTGCTGTAGGGGACGTTCCCCTGTCCACCTTGCGGTCCTTGGCGCTGGGCTTGCAGCGACTGCGTCAGTAACGGTTTTTTTATTCACTGATCCAGTGTTTTTCCATGAGGTTGAACATGAAAACAAAGACATCGGTTTTTTCTGCATCCGTCCTTGCTGCTGCCCTGTGCATGGCATTGTTGGCGGCAACACCCGCGACCAGCCGAGCGCAAGCGCAGGCTCTGCCCGATTTCACGGAGTTGGTTGAAAAGGTGGGGCCGGCGGTGGTCAACATTCGCACCACAGAACGCAGCCGCAGCGCGCGCAACGGTGGTGCTACGCCGGAAATAGATGAAGACATGCTGGAGTTTTTCCGTCGCTTTGGCCTGCCCATTCCTGGTAATCCCGGTGGCCGTGACCCGCGTCGTGCGCAGCCCCAACCTCAACCCGAAGCCGAAGCCCAACCGCGCGGTGTGGGCTCGGGTTTTGTCTTGAGCGCCGATGGTTTTGTCATGACCAACGCCCACGTGGTGGAAGGCGCGGAAGAAGTGTTTGTCACCTTGACCGATAAACGTGAGTTCAAGGCCCGTGTCGTGGGCGCAGACAAACGCTCCGACGTGGCGCTGGTCAAGATTGAAGCCACGGGTTTAACGTCGGTACGTATTGGTGATGTGAATCGGCTCAAGGTGGGTGAGTGGGTCATGGCCATTGGCTCACCGTTTGGTTTGGAGAACACGGTTACCGCAGGCATCGTCAGCGCCAAAGCGCGGGACACCGGTGATCTGGTTCCTTTGATTCAAACCGATGTGGCCATCAACCCCGGCAATTCGGGTGGGCCACTCATCAATTTGCGCGGCGAGGTGGTCGGCATCAATTCGCAGATCTACAGCCGCTCAGGTGGCTTCATGGGCATTTCATTTGCCATACCGATCGACGAAGCCTCGCGGGTGGCTGAACAACTGCGTACCAATGGCAGAGTGATTCGCGGTCGTATTGGGGTGCAAATTGACCAGGTGAGCAAAGAGGTTGCTGAATCTATTGGTTTGGGCAAACCGCAAGGTGCTTTTGTGCGCAGTGTGGAGGCCGGTGGCCCCGCAGAGAAAGCGGGCGTGGAGCCAGGCGACATCATCACCAAGTTTGAAGGGCGCACGGTGGAGAAGTCGGGCGACTTGCCACGTATTGTGGGCGCGATCAAACCGGGACAAAAAGCCAGCTTGCAAGTGTTCCGCCGTGGCAGCTACCGCGATCTGAGCGTGACGGTGGTGGAATTTGAAGCCGACCGTCCGCGAAAGAGCAACGACAAAGAACCCAAGGCTGCACCTGCGCCGGTGGTGAGTAGCTGGGGTTTGTCGGTGGTGGATTTGACGGATGCACAACGCCGAGATTTGAAGGTCAAAGGTGGCGTGCGTGTGGAAACAGTGGAAGGCCCCGCGGCGCGTGCCGGGTTGCGTGAAGGTGATGTGATCCTGGCTTTGGACAACAACGACATCACCTCTGCCAAACAGTTCGAGTCCATTTTGGCCAAGGCCGACAAAGGCAAAGCGGTCAATGTGTTGGTGCGACGGGGCGAGTGGGTGAACTACCTTCTCATTCGTCCTGCGCGCTGACTTTTAGGGTTAAACAACCGAGTGCAATCCCAGGTCTTTCCGCATGATGGGAATTAGTGGGTTTTGTTTGAGGTCGCTGTCATGTTTTCGACATGGAGGCTTCTGTCGAATCTCATGTTAGTTTCCACAAACATGGGTATACCAACGGCCATTGAGCACCTGAAGAATGGCTATTTGGGCTCGAATCGGCCTGTTTTGCGCTGTTTAGCGCAAGGCCGAAAGGGGTCGGAAAATATCCCCAGGTGCTCCACAAGGGTTTGTGGATAAAATGTTTATAACTTTTGCTGTTGGAAGCCTGCAACGAGAAGAAATCCAGCATTGGCGCGGTTTCCAGCGGGGCGCTTTTGACTACAATGAATCACCAACATGCAGTTGCCATACGTTTTGTTGGAAGGCGCGTCGCTCAGTCGACGTGCCTTTTTTTTAGCTTCGGCACGGCGCTACGCGCCTTCACATCGCTAGCGATGTGAGCCTGCGCCGCAACAGTTTTGCTGTTGTGATGGTGCAGCCTTCAATGACCTGAAGCCCTACGACTCTTTCTCATGAACCACATTCGCAACTTCTCCATCATTGCCCACATCGACCACGGCAAGTCCACCTTGGCTGACCGATTGATTCACCGCTGTGGCGGTTTGTCTGACCGCGAAATGGAAGCGCAGGTGCTGGACTCGATGGACATCGAGCGCGAGCGCGGCATCACCATCAAAGCGCAAACCGCGTCGCTGCAATACCAAGCGCGCGACGGCATCACCTACAACTTGAACTTGATCGACACGCCGGGGCATGTCGATTTTTCTTACGAAGTCAGCCGCTCGCTCTCCGCCTGCGAAGGCGCACTCTTGGTGGTGGATGCTTCACAAGGGGTTGAGGCGCAGACCGTGGCCAACTGCTACACCGCGCTCGACCTGGGCGTGGAAGTGATTCCCGTGCTGAACAAAATGGATTTGCCCCAGGCCGACCCCGAACGCGCCAAGGAAGAAATTGAAGACGTGATTGGCATTGATGCCGAACACGCCATTCCCTGTTCCGCCAAAACCGGTATGGGGCTGGAAGACATTCTGGAAGCCGTCATCACCCGCATGCCTCCACCACGCGGCAATCCTGATGGCCCACCGCGCGCCATGATTGTGGACAGTTGGTTCGACAACTACGTGGGGGTGGTGATGCTGGTGCGTGTGGTGGATGGCAGCCTGTCCAAAGGCGAACGCATCCGCATGATGGCGACCAACACCGTCTATGGCATTGAGCACATGGGTGTGTTTACCCCGAAGTCGGTGCCGCGTGATTCACTGAAAGCCGGTGAGGTGGGGTTTGTGATTTGTGGCATCAAAGAGCTGCAAGCCGCCAAGGTGGGTGACACCATCACTTTGGAGAAAAAACTGCCCAACAACGCTGGGCCTGCGAGCGAGGCGCTGCCGGGTTTCAAGGAAATTCAACCCCAGGTGTTTGCCGGGCTCTACCCCACAGAAGCCAGCGAGTACGACCAACTGCGTGACGCGCTGGAAAAACTCAAGCTCAACGACTCGTCGCTGCGTTATGAGCCCGAGGTGAGCCAAGCCTTGGGTTTTGGATTTCGCTGCGGCTTCTTGGGTCTGTTGCACATGGAAATCGTGCAAGAACGCCTGGAGCGTGAATTTGACCAAGACCTCATCACCACCGCGCCCAGCGTCGTTTATGAGGTGCAACTGGGCAATGGCGAAGTAGTTCAAGTGGACAACCCTTCCAAGATGCCCGACCTCGGGCGAATCCACGAAATCCGCGAGCCCATCGTCACGGTACACCTCTATATGCCGCAGGACTATGTGGGGCCGGTGATGACGCTGGCCAATCAGAAGCGGGGCATGCAAATCAATATGGCCTACCACGGTCGCCAAGTCATGCTCACCTATGACATGCCGCTGGCGGAAATCGTGCTCGACTTTTTTGACAAACTCAAAAGCGTGTCGCGCGGTTATGCGTCGATGGACTACGAGTTCAAAGAGTACCGCGCAGCCGATGTCGTGAAAGTGGACATTTTGCTCAACGGCGACAAGGTGGACGCACTGTCCATCATCGTTCATCGCAGCCAAAGCCAGTACCGCAGCCGCGCTGTGGTGGCCAAGATGCGTGAGTTGATTTCACGCCAGCAATACGATGTGGCCGTTCAGGCTGCTATTGGGGCCAACATCATTGCACGTGAGACAATCAAAGCCCTGCGAAAAAACGTGATCGCCAAGTGTTATGGCGGTGATATCACCCGCAAGCGCAAGCTGCTGGAAAAACAAAAGGCTGGCAAAAAACGCATGAAACAAATCGGCTCAGTCGAGGTGCCGCAGGAAGCGTTTTTGGCCATTCTTCAAGTGGAAGACTGATGAGTGCTTTGACCGGATTGTTGTACGGCGTATTGGTGGTTTACCTGGGGGGGTGGTACATCGGCCAATGGAGTGGGAATTTCTCGCTGCTGCTGTTTTGCTTGACCTTGTTTACGTTTGCCTATTGGTTGGCCGAGCGTTTTGTTTTTGCCCCGCACCGCCTCCAAGCTGCTGCCGCGCTGGAACAACAAGCCCAAGCTCGCCGCGACAGCCTGAGCCAACAAGGTATCAGCAAGGTGGATGAAGGCAACCTTGCTCAAGCCAAGCAAGCCGTACTGGCCCAGCCCTGGTGGCTGGATTGGACAGCCGGGCTGTTTCCGGTGATTTTGGCCGTTTTTTTGCTGCGCTCTTTTTTGTTTGAGCCCTTCAAGATTCCCTCAGGCTCCATGATTCCTACACTTTTGGTGGGTGATTTGATCTTGGTGAATAAATTCCACTACGGTGTTCGTCTGCCTGTCATCAACAAAAAAATCATCGCCAACAACGATCCGCAGCGTGGCGATGTGATGGTGTTCAGGTACCCACTGGACACCAATGTGGACTACATCAAGCGCGTGGTCGGTGTGCCGGGCGATGAAATCCGCTACAGCAACCAGCGCCTGTACCTCAATGGTCAGCAGGTCGGTATCACGGCCTTGCCCGATTTCTACGACGACGACGCACGCCGCTACGCCAAACAGTTCAGCGAAAAACTGGGTGCGGTCGATCACCGCATTTTGGTAGACCTGGAGCGACCTTCTTTCCTGCCTGCGAACAACAGCTTTCCCTTTGCAGAAACCTGCCGCTACAGCGCTGAAGGCGTGACCTGCAAAGTGCCGCCTGGGCACTACTTCGTCATGGGCGACAACCGCGATAACTCGCAAGACTCCCGTTACTGGGGTTTCGTCCCAGACGAAAACATTGTGGGTCGGGCCTTTTTTGTTTGGATGAATTTCGGTAACCTTGGCCGCATAGGCGCTTTCCATTGAGCCTAGTGTTGCGACTCAGAAATAACGGGACAAATGAAAGTAGTGGAATCGGCCCAATGGCAAGGCGCAAACCGCAGCGATACCGAGGTATCGCGAGGATTTGTAACGCCGCCAGTGGGGCGAGTACACGCTTTCATGTTCCGTTATTTCTGAGCCGCAACACCAGTGTCGTTCACGAATTACAAGAGGAGAAATCTGGAATGAAACAGTCTCAGACGTTCTCGCGTTGCCAGCGCGGTGTCACCCTGTTGGGGCTCATGTTTTGGGCCGTATTGATAGGTGTCGTGGCGCTGCTGGTGATGAATGTGCTGCCCACGGTGAATGAATACGCCACCATTCAAAAAGCGGTGAACAAGTTAGCCAAAGAGGGTGGTGGCACGGTGCCAGAAATTCGCGCAGCGTTTGAACGCACCAAGCAGATTGAATATTCCATCAGCTCCATCAGTGGCAAAGACTTGGACATTAGCAAAGAGAATGACAAACTTGTCATCCGCTTTGCTTATGACAAAGAAATCGTACTGTTCGAGCCGGTGTACCTGTTGATCAAATACAGCGGCGTGGCACGTTCCAACTGAGCATCCGAGCATTGCCATGACTGTGTTGCTGCAAGCGCTGCAAACCCGCTTGGGTCATGCCTTTGCGCAGCCCGCACTCCTGGCCCGCGCCTTGACCCACCGAAGTTTTGGTGCTGACCATAACGAGCGACTGGAGTTTTTGGGCGATGCGGTACTCAGCCTCGCTATCTCCAGCATTTTGTTTGAACGTTTGGCGGGCTCAGACGAAGGCGACTTAACCCGCGTGCGCGCCCACTTGGTGCGTGAGGACAGCCTGCACAAAGTGGCCCTGGCCTTGGGTTTTCCCGATGTGCTGCGTTTGAGCGAAGGCGAAGCCCGTGGTGGTGGTGCACAGCGGCCTTCCATCCTGGCTGATGCCTTAGAGGCGGTGATTGGTGCTGTGTTTGTGGACGCAGGTTTTGATGCCGTGAAAACTGTGGTGGAGCGCATGTTTGGCGACACCATTGCCAAAACCGACTTGTCCAGTTGGACCAAAGACGCGAAAACTGAACTGCAAGAATGGTTGCAGGCACGCCGTTTGGCGGTGCCGCTCTACCGCATCGTGGCCACACGGGGTCAAGCTCATGCGCAAACCTTTGAGGTGGAGTGCAGCGTGCCTGCCTTGAGCCTCCAGCACAGCGGCGAAGGACGTTCACGCCGTGTTGCCGAACAAGAGGCTGCCAGCCGCATGCTGGATGCGCTCAAAGCCACCGACAGGCCCGGTGGCCCTTTGCATTCTTGATTCAAGCCCGATGACTAAAACACCTGAAGCGGCAGCCCCGCGCCGCTGCGGCCTGATTGCCATTGTGGGCAGACCCAATGTGGGCAAGTCCACCTTGCTCAATGCCCTGGTGGGGCAAAAGGTCAGCATCACTTCCAACAAGGCGCAAACCACACGCCATCGAATCACCGGCATACGCACGGTGGAGGAGACGCAGTTCGTCTTTGTGGACACGCCTGGCTTTCAAACCAAACACAGCGCGGCGCTGAACCGCAACCTCAACCGCACCGTGACCTCGGTGCTCGGCGATGTGGACGTGGTGCTCTTCGTGGTGGAAGCCGGTCGCTTCGGACTGGACGACGCCAAAGTGCTGTCCCTCATGCCCCAAGGCGCCCATGCCAAACCTGTCGTTTTGGTGGCCAACAAATTGGATGCCGTGCATCGCCGGGCTGAATTGGCACCCTGGCTCAAAGGTATGCAAGAGCGGCACCCTTTTGCCGAGTTTGTGCCCCTCACCGCGCGCAAAGAGGCCGATGTGGGCCGCTTGCTCGCCATCTTGAAACCCTATTTGCCCGAACAGCCGTGGTTTCATGAAGAAGATGCACTCACCGACCGCAGCGAACGTTTTTTGGCCAGCGAAATCATCCGCGAAAAGTTGTTTCGTTTGATGGGGGACGAGTTGCCCTACACATCGACCGTCGTCATCGACAAATTTGAAGAAGAAGGCCAGCTCAAACGCATTGCCGCCAGCATTGTGGTGGAGCGTGACGCTCACAAAGGCATGGTCATCGGCGACCACGGCGCAGTGCTCAAACGCATCGGTTCCGAGGCCCGGGTGGAGCTTGAAAAGCTCATGGGCGGCAAGGTGTTTTTGGAGCTGTGGGTGAAGGTGCGTTCCGGTTGGGCGGATGATGAAGAGCATCTGCGCAGCTACGGCTATGAATAACTCTGCATCAGTGCAGTGACTCGCAGCAACGCACCACTCCACGCTTTTGTTCTGCACCACTATGCGTGGAGCGAGTCCAGCCTCATCTTGGATGTATTCACACGCGAGCAAGGCCGCCTGGTGTTGGTGGCCAAAGGGGCGCGCAGACCTTATTCGCAACTGCGTTCGGTGCTGCTGCCGTTTCAGCGCTTGCTGCTTTCCTTGGGGCGTGCGCCTGCGGCCGACTCGACATCAGAAGTTCAAAACCTGCGTGGTGCGGAATGGGCCGGTGGCCAAGCCATGCTCACCGGTGCGGCGCTGTTCAGTGGCCTTTACTTGAACGAGCTGCTGATGAAACTGTTGGCCAGGTCTGACCCCCACGCGGAACTGTTCGATGTGTATGCCGACACCTTGCCGCATCTGGCCAATCCGTCTGAAGCAGCGGTGCAAGCCAGCTTGCGTGCGTTTGAACTCAAGCTGCTGCAAGCGCTGGGCGTGTTGCCCGATTTAAGTGTGATGACCTTGACGCAACAAGCCCTGAACGCCAACGCTGCCTACACCTTGGAGCCGCAGGCCGGTGTGTTGGCGGCGGGCGCTGAGGTCAGCGGTGTCATCACCGGTCGTGTTTTACTGGGTTTGCAAGCGGCCTTGCAGCATGGCAGCTTGCTGGCCTTGCAACAGGCTTGCGCTACCCAGTTGTCTGAGTTGCGCGTGCTACTACGCGGTTTGCTTCACTATCATTTGGGATCCCCCCATTTGCGCACGCGCCAGTTGATGCTGGACGTGCAGGCCCTATCATCACCATGAACCCACTCATCAGCACCGGTTTCGAAAGCCACCGGGGTCACACGGCCTTGTCGGTGAACCTGAACAAAGTCGCTTTGCTGCGTAATACCCGCGCCTTGGGTATTCCCAGCGTGACCCGTGCTGCCACGTTGGTGTTGGAAGCTGGGGCACAAGGCATCACCGTACACCCTCGACCGGACGAGCGTCACATTCGACCGCATGATGTGCGCGACCTGGCCGAGTTGATGCAAGACTGGCCGCAAGCCGAGTACAACATCGAGGGCAACCCCTTACACAATCTGATGGATGTGGTGCGTGGGCTGAAACAAAACAACCTGCCCGTTCATCAATGTACTTTCGTGCCCGACAGCGTGAGCCAGTCCACCTCTGACCACGGCTGGAATTTGCCGCAAGACATGGACAAGTTGCGCCCCTTGATCGCTGAGGTGCGCGACCTGGGCGTGCGTGTGAGTTTGTTCATGGATCCTTTGCCGCAGGCCATGCCCCATGTGCGCGAGCTGGGTGCGCAGCGTGTGGAGCTTTACACGGAAAGCTATGCCCGTGCACACGGCACGCCAGATCAAGCCCGCGTTCTGGCCGCTTACACCGCCACCGCCGAGGCAGCGTTGCGCCAAGGCCTGGAACTCAACGCGGGCCACGACTTGAACCAGGCCAACCTCAGCGATTTCTTGCGCGCTGTGCCGGGCGTGCTGGAGGTGTCCATCGGCCATGCTTTGATTGCCGATGCCTTGGAGTTGGGTTTGCAAGAGACGGTGCGTGGTTACTTGCGCTGCATCCACAGCGCTGCGCCATGATCTACGGCATAGGCACCGACATTTGCGACATTCGTCGCCTGCGTGCCACCTTCGAGCGGCGTGGTGTGCGGTTTGCAGAAAAAGTATTGGGCCCCGGCGAACTAGTTGTTTTCCATGCACGCGGGAGCAAACTTGCCAGTCGGGGTATCAGCTATTTGGCGACACGGTTTTCAGCCAAAGAGGCCTTTTCCAAAGCCATTGGGCTGGGCATACGCAGCCCCATGCGGTGGCGCGACTGCGAAATTCTCAACCGCCCCAGCGGACAGCCCCATATTCAATTGCACGGCGACTTGAAACAGTGGTTTGAAGCGCGGCAGTTGCAAGCCCATGTGACGGTGACCGATGAAACCGGCTATGCCGCCAGTTTCGTGGTGGTGGAGACTTTGAAATGACGATACAAGAAACCGTCCACGCCCCCGTGGTGCTCGACGTGGCAGGGCTCACCTTGAATGCCGACGACAAACGCCGCTTGTTGCACCCGCTGACCGGGGGCGTCATTCTGTTTTCGCGGAATTGGCAAGACCGCAGCCAACTCACCGAGCTGTGTGCGCAAATCAAATCCATACGCACCGACTTGCTGATTTGTGTGGACCATGAAGGCGGCCGTGTGCAACGTTTTCGCACCGATGGTTTCACTCACCTGCCACCCATGCGCGCCCTTGGTGAACTCTGGATGCGTGACCCGCTGGTTGCGACTGACGCGGCCACGGCGGCCGGTTATGTGCTCGCTTCTGAGTTGCGTTCTTGCGGTGTGGACATGAGCTTCACCCCCGTGCTCGACCTGGACTGGGGCAATAGCAGCGTCATCGGCGACCGTGCTTTTCACAGCGACGCCCGTGTGGCCTCTTTGTTGGCCAAGAGTTTGATGCATGGCCTCTTGCTCGCAGGCATGAGCAATTGCGGCAAACACTTCCCCGGCCACGGCCATGTGGCCGCCGACAGCCATGTGGCGGTGCCGGTGGACAAACGCAGCCTCAAGGCCATATTGGCTATGGATGCGAAACCCTACGAGTGGCTGTCCACCAGCCTGAGCAGTGTCATGCCAGCTCACGTCATTTACCCCAAGGTAGATGCCTTGCCCGCCGGTTTCTCACCGCGTTGGTTGCAAGAAATCCTGCGCCAGCAACTCGGCTTCAACGGTGCCATCTTCAGCGACGACCTCAGCATGGAAGGTGCCCGCCACCTTGCGGGATCAGCGCTCACATACAGTCAAGCCGCCGCCATGGCTTTGCGAGCCGGCTGCGACATGGTGCTGCTGTGCAATCAATCACTGGACGGTGGACTGGCCGTCGATGATTTGTTGATGGGTCTGCAAGCCCTAGAAGCCACCGGCCACTGGCAAAGCGACCCTGACAGCGAAGCCCGCAGACGGGCGTTGTTGCCGCAGACAGTGCCCTTGGGCTGGGATGATTTGATGCACCAGGCGGCTTATCAGCATGCGCTGGAACGTCTACCTTGACGATTGATCAAGTGCACAGCATCCCCAACCGGGTATATGATGAACCCAAGCACAAAAAAGGGACTTGGTTGATTTTCAGGATCACCACAGTTCTGTAGTTGGAGACAAGCAGTACCGTCTCTTTGTCGGCAGTTGACCCGAAAGGGGCGGCGACATGAGTAGTAAGGCGGAGCCGTGCAAGCCAACCAGTCCGGGGAAAGACTCGGGGGTGTCGCCGTTTGTCGATGGTTTGTCTGCCGTCTTGCTTCAAAAAAATGCGAGCACCGGTCTGCAGTTGGTGGCTAGCGCGGTCGCGGCGGCGGACAGCTTCACACTCCCCTCGTCTCTGGGTTTGCTGCGCCCGGTGCTTGACCGCCTGGGTTTGGCCTATTTGGTGTTGGCCCGTTCGGGTGTGGTGCTGGCGGGCACCGATGAGGCCGTTCAAATTTTGGGCGGGCAAGATATGGGTTTGGGTTTGGTCGGACAACCCTTCCTGCCTTGTTTTGATGCGACCGATCAAGCGGCTGTAGAAGCGGCCCACCAACAGGCTTTTATCAGCAACGCACCGGTGTTATTGCATGCAAGGCGTGCCCACGCCGACGAGAGCGATGCGCGGCGCAGATCCTCGCTCCAGTTGGAATGGCTGGCCTGGCCTGCGGACGACGCTTGTTTGATGCTGGTGAGTCATGCGGATCGACGTGACAAAACCGGTGCAGTTTCGTTTGAATTGCACCAAGAGATGGGTGCGCTGCGCGAGTCGCTGGACTTCGCCATGTCTACCTTGGATGGTTTGTCGGCCCACATCTGCGTGGTGGATGAACATGCCACCATCGTCTGGGCCAATGACGCATGGCGACAGTTTGGTCAACAAAATGGTGCGCTGCCTGCTTGCATAGGCCCGGGCGTGAATTACCTGGCCGTGTGCGAAAACGCCAGTGGTCACGGCGCCGGTGATGCTGCGCAGTTGGCCCATGGCCTACGGGAAGTGCTGCAAGGCAGGCAGCGCGCTTTTGAGATGGAGTACCCCTGCCATTCACCGACGGAACAGCGTTGGTTCATGGTGACTGTTACCCAAGTACCGCACCGCAGCCCACCGCGTTACATCATTGCCCACCAAAGTGTCACCTCACGTCATCTGGCGGAAGACCAATTGCGTGAAGCCCAAAAAATGGATTCTTTGGGTACTTTGGCCGGTGGTATAGCGCACGACTTCAACAATATATTGGGCACCATCTTGGGCAATGTGGCCTTGGCCCGGGAAGAAGCCGTGTTGCAACCTGGTGTGTTGCAGCGCTTGGAGCACATTCACCGCGCCAGCGTGCGTGGCCGTGAGTTGGTGCAACAAATTCTGAGCTACAGCAGACCACAAATTGTTGAGAACAAAACCTGGAACCTGCAGCCGTTGCTGAACGAAACGGCGGAACTGCTGCGCACCACTTTGCCTGCCGGCATACGTCTGGAGGTCAACCTCACGCGCACGCCTTTGCATGTGCGTGCGGACGCCACTCAAATTCAACAGGTGCTCATGAACCTGTGCACCAATGCCTGGCATGCCATGACCCGTGGCGTGGGGGTGGTGCAGGTGATGTTGTCTGAGGACTCGCGCGAAGGCACGGGTGGTGCTGGTTCATCTGAGCGCTTCGCGCATTTGTGTGTGTCTGACGACGGTTGCGGCATGGATGCGATCACACAAGCCCGCATTTTTGAACCCTTTTTTACCACCAAGCCTGTCGGCAAAGGCACAGGTCTGGGTTTGTCGGTGGTGCATGGCATCGTGACAGCGGCAGGGGGCTGGATCTCGGTGGACAGCACCGAGGGCGTGGGCACTGCATTCCACGTGTACCTGCCAGTGGTGGACGCATCGACCTTGCCAGAGTCCGTGGTTCTGCGACAAGATGCCAGTGTTCATCGCGGTCAAGGTCGACATATTTTGTGTGTCGACGACGACGAGTTGATGCTGGTGGTGATTGAAGGCAGCTTGCAGCGTGCGGGCTACAAGGTGACCGCCGTGTCGCATGCGGAGGAAGCCCTCACCTTGATCCGAAACGCGCCCAAAGACTTCGATTTGCTCTTCACCGACTACAACATGCCCACCATGTCGGGTTTGGACTTGGCGGCACAAGCCTTGGCTCACGCGCCCAGGCTGCCCATCATCATGGGCTCGGGGCATATTTCTGACGACATGTTGGCTCAAGCACGCGACATGGGCTTGCATGCTGTGCTGCGTAAAGAGCACCTCATGGAAGAGATGGTGGCGGCGGTGTACCGAGCACTACACAGCGACCGCACACGGTCTGTGCACAGACGTGCGTCAGACCGCTGACAGCGGTCTGACCAAGCACCTGACTATGCCCCGGGTTGCTCAAACGGCAACTTCACCTGGCTCAAGTCCTTGCGCGTTTCCACCAGCACCAAGGGGCCGTCGTCGGGCAATACCACGGGCGTGATGATGCGCGGCACATGGACGGGTTTGGGCTCACGGGCCATGGCTTCTTGGGCCGCACGCACCTTGTCAGCATCGGAGTTCACCCACAACAGACCGGCAGACTCCGCCATTTGCGACAACTGCGGCAGGGGCAGCTCATAAGCGGGCAGGTCTTTGGCTGTCAAGGGCGCGGCGGGTGCCGCCGGTGCGGGAGCTGCTGCTGCAACCACAGCCGCTGCGGTGGTTGTGGCCACGGCTGTCGGCATGAGGAAACCAGAGCCCACGTTTTTCATGGTGCCTGGTTCGCTGGACGCGCTTGCGGCCTGTGTAGCGGGCGTTGTGGCGGTTGGCTCCGTGACGAATGGGGTGGCGGCTTGAACCTCCACACCATTGGCGTTCGCTGCTTCACCAGCGGCATCCTCGGTGGCGCCATCACGTCGGTTGCGGTCACGTCCACCGCGACCACGGCGGCGTCCGCCGTCGCGCTCACCGCGTTCTGCACGCTCACCCGGTGTATTGCCAGAGACTATCTCTTCCGCTGAAGATGCAATGGCCTCATTGCGCGTGTCTGCCTCATGCAGCGACGAGGGCACCACGCCTTCGCTCAATGCGGCATCCTGCGCTTGAACATCGCTGGGGTTGTTATCTCCTCGATCTGCACGGTCACGTCCACCACGGCCGCCGCGTCCACCACGGCCTCCTCGGCGGCGTGATCCCTCGCGGCCTTCTGTGCCTTGACCTGGAACAGTGTCCACGAAAGCGGTGTCTGAAACGGCGTCCGACGGCACGCTCTCCGTGTCTGCCACCCGAACCGGGGTTGCGCTTGGCTTGCGATCGTTTCTGACTTCGCGTGGTTCACCACGGTCTGGCCGTTCTTGGCGATTGCGGCCACGGCCACCGTTGCGGTCACCGCCACGGCCACGGTCTCTGTCGTTACGGCCACGGCCACCACGACCACCTCTCTCACCCCGTTCGCCTCGGCCCTCGCCGCGAGCTGGGCGGTCACGCTCTTTGGTCGAGTTGCCTGTGTCATCCGTCTGGGAAGCAGCGCTTGACTCGGCGGCCGATGAACCACCGCCAAACAAACGTTTAATCCACGCAAAAAAGCCGCCACCGGCAGCCGCAGCGCCGACAGGGGTTGCTGCCACAGTGTTCACAGCTGCTGCTGTGGGCTCAGGTTTGGGCAGGGCCGCAGGCGCGGGGCTCTCAGGCAAGATGCCTTTGATCACCGGTTCTTGTTTGGCCTTGGCTTTCTCGCGGCGGGTGAAGCCCACTTCGTCTTCCACCTCTTCCACCATGGTGTAGCTGGCTTGCAGATTTTCCAGGCGGGGGTCGTCGTGGCGCAGCCGCTCCAGACGGTAGTTCGGTGTTTCCAAGTTTTTATTGGGCACCAGCAGCACGGTGACACGCTGCTTGAGTTCAATTTTGGTGATCTCGGTGCGTTTTTCGTTCAACAAGAACGAGGTCACTTCGACCGGCACTTGCACATGCACAGCCGCCGTGTTGTCCTTCATCGACTCTTCTTGCACCATGCGCAGAATTTGCAGTGCGCTGGATTCCGTATCCCGGATGTGGCCCGTGCCATTGCAACGCGGACAGGTGATGTGGCTGCCCTCAGACAGAGCCGGGCGCAGGCGCTGGCGGCTCATCTCCAGCAGACCGAACTTGGAGATGGTGCTGAACTGCACACGTGCGCGGTCTTGGCGCAGTGCGTCTTTCAGGCGGTTCTCCACGTCGCGGCGGTTTTTCGACTCTTCCATGTCGATGAAGTCCACCACGATCAAACCGCCCAAGTCACGCAGGCGCATTTGGCGCGCGATTTCGTCAGCGGCTTCTAGGTTGGTGCGGGTGGCGGTTTCTTCAATATCGCTGCCGCGTGTGGAACGTGCCGAGTTCACGTCCACCGACACCAAGGCTTCGGTGTGGTCGATCACGATGGCACCGCCCGAAGGCAGGTTCACCGTGCGTGAGAAGGCGGTTTCAATTTGGTTTTCAATTTGAAAGCGCGAGAACAGCGGCGCGTCGTCGCGGTAACGTTTGACCTTGTGCGCCGTCTCGGGCATCACATGGGCCATGAACTGCTGGGCTTGGTCGAAGATGTCGTCGGTGTCGATCAAAATTTCACCGACATCGGCGGTGAAGTAGTCACGAATCGCACGAATGACGAGTGAGCTTTCTTGGTAAATCAAGAAAGCACCTTTGCCCGCTTTGGCCGCGCCATCAATCGCGGTCCACAGCTTGAGCATGTAGTTCAAGTCCCACTGCAACTCCGGTGCGCTGCGGCCAATGCCAGCCGTGCGGGCGATCAGGCTCATGCCCTTGGGGTATTCGAGCTGGTCAAGGTTTTCTTTCAGCTCTTCGCGGTCTTCGCCTTCAATGCGACGCGACACACCACCGCCGCGCGGGTTGTTCGGCATGATGACCAAATAACGGCCGGCCAAACTGATGAAGGTGGTGAGAGCCGCGCCTTTGTTGCCGCGCTCTTCTTTTTCTACCTGCACCAACAGCTCTTGGCCGTTGGAGATCACGTCTTGAATGCGCGCATCGCGCACGCTCACGCCTTCGCGGAAATAGTTTTTAGAGATTTCTTTGAAGGGCAAGAAGCCGTGGCGGTCTTCGCCGTAATCCACAAAACAGGCCTCCAGCGAAGGCTCCACCCGTGTCACCACGGCTTTGTAGATATTGCCTTTGCGCTGTTCGCGCCCTTCAATTTCAGTTTCAAAGTCGAGCAGCTTTTGGCCATCGACGATTGCCAGACGCCGCTCTTCGGGCTGCGTCGCATTGATCAACATGCGTTTCATTTTTTCTCTCCTTCTCGCAGGCAGGCTTCGTTTAACGAAGGCATGGCCATGCGCGTACAACCACCGCCTCAGGCCTCAGGGCCCTGGCAGCAAATGAATGCACGAAAAAACGCGAGAGGAGCCGAGAAGGAATCGCCCTGGACTGCCGGCCTAGTGGCTGTTCAAGCCAAAGAGGTGGGCAGCGTTGGCGCGTGCGTGGGGGTAGGGTGGGCGGTCGCTAACAAGTGCAAGTGCTGGATCAGCACTTGAATAAAAACTTGCCAGGGTTTGGTGTGGACTGTTCCGGCGCACCGTAAAACGCGGCAGGTTGCGGCGGGCAAGACAAGGAGTCCTGCGGGCTGCGGCCGGCGTGAGGTGGGCTTGAAAAGTCAACATCCGCTTGAATCTACTGAACGCGAACACCAGCTTGTTTGCTTTCTGGGGTGCTGTTATTGGCACGGCACCACGGTGAGCAAAAAAATAAAGCTGGGGTTCTTTGGAAACCTTGTAGGAATAACCGCTGTGGTTAAAGACTCGTTCTTGGTTTTTTCTTCTACCCAGGCTGTTTTGCCGCCGTGCGCTTTTGCGCTTGGCCTGCATTACCTGCTCAGGTGTTGCATTTCCGAATGGCCAAACTTTGTTTGGCCCGCCCCATGTTGCAACGTTAAACTCTGAAAAATCAAACACTTACGGCAACAATGTGGTGCAACGCATTATAG
>JBJTHI010000300.1:0-17272 GCA_046094425.1 Burkholderiales bacterium
CAAAGAGATGGTCATGCCTGGCGACAACGTCAGCATCACCGTCAAGCTGATCAACCCAATTGCGATGGAAGAAGGCCTGCGCTTTGCCATTCGTGAGGGCGGCCGCACCGTGGGTGCGGGGGTTGTGGCCAAGATCATTGAGTAATTTTTGAGTTGATTTCTGTAGCCCATCTGGGTGGCAGGAATTGTTTGATCAGACCCAAGCGCTGGCTCTCAAAAGGAGTTGGCGCTTTGAAGTCTCAGAGTTTGAAGGTTTGAATCGTTAGGGGCGTAGCTCAATTGGCAGAGCGCTGGTCTCCAAAACCAGAGGTTGGGGGTTCGATGCCCTCCGCCCCTGCCAGACCCGCCGGGTTTGGTGGCTTGAATTAAAGAACACATGTCTAACACGTCTGTAGAAACCGTTTCCACGGGAGCCGATAAGGCGAAGTTGCTGGCCAGCGTGTTGCTGGCGGTTGCTGCCGTGGCTGCGTTTTATGTCTTGGGTAAACAAGACCTGTGGCTGCGTGTGCTGACCTTGCTTGGTTTGCTCGTGGTGGCGGGAGCGGTGTTTTTCATTTCCGAGCCCGGCAAACAACTCATTGCTTACGGCCGAGACTCAGTGCGCGAAGTGCGCAAGGTGGTTTGGCCCACACGCAAAGAGGCCGGGCAAATGACGCTTTACGTCTTTGCTTTTGTGGTGGTGATGGCTTTGTTTTTGTGGGTGACGGACAAAACCGTGGAATGGGTGCTTTACGACCTGGTATTGGGTTGGAAGCGCTAACTTCCGCATGAGAGACCAAGACATGAGCGATCAAAATCTGTTGCCCCCAGCCGCACAAGGCGCAGCCCCTGCGTCCTTGGCGCCCGCCACGAACAAACGTTGGTATGTGGTGCATGCCTACTCGGGCATGGAAAAAGCGGTGGAGCGCAATTTGCGTGAGCGCATTGAGCGCTCGGGCATGCAAGACAAATTTGGCCGCATCTTGGTGCCCATGGAAGAAGTGGTGGAGCTCAAGAACGGCAAAAAGTCTGTGACCGAGAGACGCTTCTTTCCCGGTTACGTGCTGGTTGAGATGGAAATGGCCGACGACTCTTGGCATTTGGTGAAACACACCAACAAGGTCACGGGTTTTGTAGGTGGCGCGAAGAACCGCCCCGCGCCCATCTCTGAAGCCGAAGTGATGAAGATCGTCAGCCAAATGCAAGAGGGTGTTGAGAAGCCCCGGCCCAAGGTGGAGTGGTCGGTGGGAGAGTTGGTGCGCGTCAAAGAGGGGCCGTTTACCGATTTCAATGGCGCGGTGGAAGACGTGAACTACGACAAATCCAAAGTCCGCGTCTCGGTCACGATTTTTGGTCGTGCGACGCCGGTGGAGCTGGACTTCGGGCAAGTAGAGAAAGTTTGACAACGTCGTTGTCAAACTTTCTGTCAGGGGCCCACAGGGCCTGCAGGCAAAAGGTTTAAGAGCCGGTGCGTGCTCTTGCAGGTGTCAAAGTCTGCAAACAACGCACCCGTTGCCGCTGATGACGAGACATTGGCAAGAGGAGCCCCAGTAACCAATCTGAGGCGTTTGAACTCAAGGGATACAAAGCGCGCGAGCGTGGCGTGGTCTCGATAGGAAGTGAAACATGGCAAAGAAAATCGTCGGCTTTATCAAGCTGCAAGTACCGGCCGGTAAGGCCAACCCCTCGCCCCCGATTGGCCCCGCCCTGGGTCAGCGCGGCCTCAATATCATGGAGTTCTGCAAGGCATTCAATGCCCAGACCCAAGGTGTTGAGCCTGGCCTGATGCTGCCCGTGGTGATTACGGCCTTCGCGGACAAATCCTTCACCTTCATTCTGAAGACGCCTCCAGCCACCGTGCTGATCAAGAAGGCCATCAAGTTGGACAAAGGTTCGCCCCGTGCCAACTCGCAAAAGGTGGGCAAACTCACCCGCGCCCAGATCGAAGAAATTGCCAACATCAAGTTGAAAGACCTGACTGCGGCCAACCTGGACGCAGCGGTTCGCACCATTGCAGGTTCTGCCCGTTCCATGGGCGTGACGGTGGAAGGAGTCTGACATGGCTGACGTGAAGAAAAAACTCACCAAAAAACAAAAGGCGCTGGTCGGCAAGGTCGATAGCTTGAAGCTCTACCCCATTGACAACGCCCTGAGCATCGTCAAAGAGTGCGCCACCGCCAAGTTCGATGAATCCATCGACGTGGCTGTGCAACTGGGTATTGATGCGAAGAAGTCCGACCAAGTCGTGCGCGGCGCTGTCGTGTTGCCCAATGGCACCGGCAAAACCAAACGTGTGGCGGTGTTCGCCCAAGGTGCCAAGGCCGAAGAAGCCAAGGCGGCGGGTGCCGACATCGTGGGCATGGAAGACCTGGCCGAACAAATCAAGGCCGGCAACATGAACTTCGACGTGGTGATTGCGTCGCCCGACACCATGCGCATCGTCGGTACTTTGGGTCAAGTGTTGGGTCCGCGGGGCCTGATGCCTAACCCCAAGGTGGGCACAGTGACGCCAGATGTGGCTCAAGCGGTGCGCAACGCCAAAGCGGGTCAGGTGCAGTTCCGTGTGGACAAAGCCGGGATTGTGCATTCGACCATTGGCCGCCGTTCGTTTGATTCGGACAAGCTGGTGGGCAATTTGCGCGCCTTGATTGAAGCCTTGAACAAAGCCAAACCCGCGTCCAGCAAAGGTGTGTACCTGCGCAAAGTCGCAGTGTCGTCCACCATGGGCGTGGGTGCCCGTGTGGATGTGGCGTCGATCAACGCGCAAGCACAGAGTTAAAAAATACAGGGCTGGCGTGTGTCTGACGCCAGTCCGAAGCGTTTGGTGGACTGAGGGCGAAATCTCTCAGGTCATCCAAGACCGCAGGTGTGACCGACAGGTCGCTTAATCGAGAGCCAGGCGCAAGCCGAACTCGAAGCCCGCGCAGATGGCGATCCCACTGACCAAGGAATTGAATTTCCTGAATGCAGAGGTCGCTGATTCGTGGTGTGTTCAGAGATCCTGGTGATCAAAGAACACGTGATGTGAGGAGTAGACCTTGAGTCTCAATCGCAACGAGAAAGCAGCCGTGGTGACGGATGTGGCAGCCCAAGTGGCTCGCTCGCAAACGCTCGCGCTGGCCGAATACCGTGGCCTCACAGTGGCTCATTTGGACGCACTGCGTAAGCAGGCGCGCGACAAAGGCGTGTACCTTCATGTATTGAAGAACACCCTGGCTCGCCGCGCTGTGGCTGGCACGCCGTTTGAAGTGGCCGCTGAGAGCATGGTCGGCCCGCTGATCTACGGTTTTTCAGAAGACGCTATTGCTGCGGCCAAAGTCATCGCTGACTTTGCCAAAGGCAATGACAAGTTGATCGTCAAAGGTGGAGCCTTCGGTGGCAAAGCATTGAATGCCGATGGTGTGAAAGCCCTGGCTTCTGTGCCAAGCAAAGAAGTGCTGCTCACCCAAGTGGCTGGTTTGTTGCAGTCGCCTATCGCCCGCTTCGCGCGCGTGCTCGGTGCTGTAGCTGCTGCCAAGGGTGGCTCGGCCGAAGCGGCCGCAGCTTAAATTGCAAACGCAGCAACGGCTTCATCAAGCGTTTCAAACTATTTAATCTCTGTATTGAAGGAATATTCAAATGGCATTCGATAAAGACGCATTTTTGTCTTCCCTGGACTCCATGTCCGTGCTCGAACTCAACGACCTGGTCAAGGCCATCGAAGAGAAATTCGGCGTGTCGGCAGCCGCCGTGGCTGCACCTTCCGCTGGTGGCGGTGGTGGCGGTGCAGCCGCTGCTGCTGAAGAGAAAACCGAGTTCAACGTGATGTTGGTTGAAGCCGGTGCCAACAAGGTGTCGGTCATTAAAGCCGTGCGCGAACTCACCGGTTTGGGCCTGAAGGAAGCCAAGGACTTGGTGGACGGCGCTCCCAAGGCTGTCAAAGAAGGCGTGGCCAAGGCTGACGCCGAAGCTGCTGTCAAGAAATTGGTCGAGGCTGGTGCCAAGGCCGAGCTCAAGTAATCCTTGTTTTCAGCAGGGGCTGGGTGCTTTTGGGGCACCCAGCCTTTTGTACTTTGTTCGAGGCTTGTTTTTTTGCCTCGATGTCAGGTGAGACCCACTTGAAAAACCCGCTTCGCTACAGGCGAGGGGCTTTCTCAAGTGAGTTTTGAAGCTCTCTGAACCGACTGCAGAGAGCGAGTTTGGTCGGACTGTGGTGCAAGGCCACGGTTGTCCGCCAGCGATTGGTAGTGGCCAATCACCAAACTTGAGAAGCCCGTGCCTCGGCGTTGTCCGAGGTACTCAGGCAGACAGTTGCCGATGAATGCGCCCCCTAGGCCAGAGGGCAATTTCTGAGATGGAGTGAAAAACCAGATGGCACAGCAGCACGCAAATCCCTACAGCTACACCGAACGCAAACGCATTCGCAAAAGCTTCGGTAAACGCGAGAGCGTTCTTAACGTTCCCTATTTGTTAACGATGCAGAAGGAGTCTTACGTCGCCTTCTTGCAAAAAGACGTTCCACCGCAAAAACGCAAAACTGAAGGGCTGCAAGCTGCCTTCGTGTCCGCTTTCCCCATCGTCTCGCACAACGGCTTTGTGGAGATGAAGTTCATTGAATACAACATGGCCAAACCGGCGTTTGATACACGGGAATGCCAGGTGCGCGGCCTGACCTATGCGTCTGCTGTGCGTGCCAAGTTGCAAATGATCATTTACGACCGAGAAAGCCCCCAGGCCAAAACGGTCAAAGAAATCAAAGAGCAAGAGGTTTACATGGGCGAAGTGCCGCTCATGACCGACTATGGCTCTTTCATCGTCAACGGTACTGAGCGTGTCATCGTGTCGCAGTTGCATCGCTCGCCTGGCGTGTTTTTTGAGCACGACAAAGGCAAAACCCACTCCAGCGGCAAGCTCTTGTTCTCGGCCCGCATCATTCCTTACCGTGGTTCCTGGCTGGACTTCGAGTTCGATGCGAAAGACATTCTGTACTTCCGTGTGGATCGCCGCCGCAAAATGCCGGTGACGATTTTGCTCAAGGCCATTGGCCTGAACCCGGAAACCATCCTCGCGCACTTCTTTGTGTTCGATACCTTCCGTTTGATGGACTCCGGTGCACAACTGGAGTTCGTGGCCGACCGCTTGCGTGGTGAAGTGGCGCGTTTTGACATCACCGACAAAAACGGCAACGTGGTGGTGGAAAAAGACAAACGCATCACGGCACGCCATACCCGTGCACTGGAGCAGTCTGAGACCCAGTTCATCTCCGTGCCCGAAGACTTCCTCACAGGCCGCGTGCTGGCGCGCAACATTGTCGATGCCGACACGGGTGAGATCATTGCCAAGGCCAACGACGAGTTGACTGAAACCCTGCTGAAGAAGTTGCGCACCGCCGGTGTGAAGGAGCTGCAAGCGCTCTACACCAACGAGTTGGACGAAGGGGCCTACATTTCGCAAACCCTGGCTGCCGACGAAACCGCCGACCAATTGGCCGCCCGTGTCGCCATCTATCGCATGATGCGCCCCGGCGAGCCGCCCACCGAAGACGCCGTGGAAGCCTTGTTCAACCGCTTGTTCTACAGCGCCGACACCTACGATTTGTCGCGCGTGGGCCGCATGAAGTTCAACGCCCGGGTGGGCCGCGACATCCCTGAAGGCCCCATGACCTTGTCCAACGAGGACATCCTCGACGTGGTCAAGATCTTGGTTGAATTGCGCAACGGCCGCGGTGAAGTGGACGACATCGACCACCTGGGCAACCGCCGCGTGCGCTGCGTCGGTGAATTGGCCGAAAACCAATACCGCTCTGGCTTGGCACGTATCGAAAAGGCTGTGAAGGAGCGTTTGGGTCAAGCAGAAACCGAAGCCCTGATGCCCCACGACCTCATCAACTCCAAGCCCATCTCGGCGGCGTTGAAAGAGTTTTTCGGTGCGTCGCAGTTGTCCCAGTTCATGGACCAAACCAACCCACTGTCCGAGATCACGCACAAACGCCGCGTCTCTGCCTTGGGCCCAGGCGGTTTGACCCGTGAGCGCGCTGGTTTTGAAGTGCGTGACGTACACCCCACCCACTATGGCCGTGTGTGCCCGATTGAAACGCCTGAAGGCCCGAACATTGGCCTGATCAACTCGCTGGCGTTGTATGCGCAACTGAACGAGTACGGTTTCTTGGAAACACCTTACCGCCGCGTGGTCGATGGCAAGGTGACAACCGACATCGACTACCTGTCGGCCATTGAAGAAGGCAAATACGTCATTGCCCAGGCCAGCGCCACGCTCGATAAAGAAGGCCGTTTGATCGACGAGCTGGTGAGCGCCCGTGACAACGGTGAATCAGTGCTGACTTCGGCAGAACGTATTCAGTACATGGACGTGGCCCCCACCCAGATCGTGTCGGTGGCCGCTTCGCTCGTGCCTTTCTTGGAGCACGACGACGCCAACCGTGCCTTGATGGGTGCCAACATGCAGCGCCAAGCTGTGCCCACCTTGCGCCCTGAAAAAGCCTTGGTCGGTACCGGTGTGGAGCGTGTGGCCGCTAAAGACTCGGGCACCGTCGTAGCCGCCAAACGCGGTGGTGTGGTGGACTATGTGGACACCAACCGCATCGTGATCCGCGTCAACGACAAAGAAACCGTGGCCGGTGAAGTGGGTGTGGATATCTACAACCTCATCAAATACCAGCGTTCCAACCAGAACACCAATATTCACCAGCGCCCCATCGTCAAACGCGGCGACAAGGTGCAGGCCGAAGACATCATTGCCGACGGCGCATCGACCGACATTGGCGAGTTGGCTCTGGGTCAAAACATGCTGGTGGCCTTCATGCCTTGGAACGGCTATAACTTTGAAGACTCCATCCTCATCAGCGAACGTGTGATTTCTGATGACCGCTACACCTCGATCCACATCGAGGAGTTGGTGGTCATGGCGCGCAGCAGTTTTTCTTCTGGCGTCAGCGTGGTTTCACCTTTGGGCGTGACCTTGCCGCACAGCGTGTCGCCAGGGCCGACTTCTGCACCCACGTAGACGATGCCCGACTCGTCCAGGCGCGCCAGTTGCTGCTCAGACAAATTAGGAATGTCGCGGGTGATTTCTTCGGCACCCAACTTGGTGTCGCGCGCCATCTTCGGTGAGAAAGCGTCTGACGTGAAGGACACCTCCTTGCGCGTGGATCAAGGCACCATGGGCACGGTGATTGACGTGCAGGTGTTCACCCGCGAAGGCATTCCGCGCGACAAACGCGCCCAGCAGATCATCGACGATGAACTCAAGCGCTACCGCCTGGACTTGAACGACCAACTGCGCATCGTGGAAGCCGATGCCTTTGACCGTATCGAGAAATTGCTCGTTGGCAAAGTCGCCAACGGCGGCCCGCAGAAAATTGCCAAAGGCACGACCATCGACAAAGCCTACCTCGCTGGCTTTGATAAATACCACTGGTTCGATGTGCGCCCTGCCGATGAAGACGTGGCCAACCAGTTGGAGTCGATCAAAAACTCCCTGGATCAAACCCGCCACAGCTTCGACTTGGCGTTTGAAGAAAAGCGCAAAAAACTCACCCAAGGCGACGAGTTGCCTGCCGGTGTCTTGAAGATGGTCAAGGTTTACTTGGCCGTGAAGCGCCGCTTGCAGCCCGGTGACAAGATGGCCGGCCGCCACGGCAACAAAGGTGTGGTCTCCAAGATTGCACCGGTGGAAGACATGCCTTACATGGCCGACGGCACACCGTGCGACATCGTGCTCAACCCACTGGGCGTGCCTTCGCGCATGAACGTGGGCCAGGTGCTGGAAGTGCATTTGGGCTGGGCGGGTAAAGGCATCGGTCAGCGCATTGGTGACATGCTGCAAGCCCAGGCCAAAGTGGCCGAGCTGCGCAAGTTCCTGGATGAGCTGTACAACAAGTCGGGCGGTAAAACCGAAAAACTCGACCACCTGAGCGATGCCGACATTCTGGAAATGGCCGGTAACTTGAGCAAAGGTGTGCCGTTTGCCACACCGGTGTTCGACGGAGCCGCCGAAGAAGAAATTCGCGGCATGCTGCAACTGGCTTACCCTGACGACATTGCCAAGGCCAAGGGCTTGACCGCCACGCGCACCCAAGCCACCTTGCACGATGGCCGCACGGGCGATGCGTTTGAGCGCCCCGTCACCGTGGGTTATATGCACGTGCTCAAGTTGCACCACTTGGTGGACGACAAGATGCATGCCCGTTCCACCGGCCCTTACAGCTTGGTCACCCAGCAGCCGCTGGGCGGCAAGGCGCAGTTTGGTGGTCAACGTTTCGGCGAGATGGAGGTCTGGGCCCTCGAAGCCTATGGCGCCAGCTACGTGCTGCAAGAAATGCTGACCGTGAAGTCCGACGACGTGAACGGCCGCACCAAGGTGTACGAGAGCATCGTCAAAGGCGAACACGCCATCGAAGCCGGCATGCCGGAGTCGTTCAACGTCTTGATCAAGGAAATTCGTTCCTTGGGCCTGGACATTGAACTGGAACGCAACTAATTAAAGGACCCAAGAACATGAAAGGTTTACTCGATCTGTTCCGCCAGTTCACGCCCGATGAGCATTTCGATGCCATCAAAATTGGCCTGGCATCTCCCGAAAAAATTCGGTCTTGGTCCTTCGGTGAAGTCAAAAAACCCGAAACCATCAACTACCGTACCTTCAAGCCCGAGCGCGACGGCCTGTTCTGCGCCAAGATTTTTGGCCCGATCAAGGACTATGAATGCTTGTGCGGCAAGTACAAACGCTTGAAGCACCGTGGTGTGATCTGTGAGAAGTGCGGCGTTGAAGTCACACAAACCAAGGTTCGCCGTGACCGCATGGGCCACATCGACCTGGCTGCGCCCTGCGCCCACATTTGGTTCTTGAAGTCCCTGCCCTCGCGTTTGGGTTTGGTGCTGGACATGACACTGCGCGACATTGAGCGCGTGCTGTACTTTGAAGCTTATGTGGTGGTGGATCCTGGCATGACCCCGCTGAAGAAGTTCAGCATCATGACCGAGGACGACTATGACGCCAAGCGGGTCGAATTCGGCGACGAATTCATTGCCCTCATGGGCGCGGAAGGCGTGAAGAAGCTGCTGGAAGAGATCGACCTCGATGTCGAAATTGAAAAGCTGCGCGGCGACATGACCGGCTCTGAACTCAAGGTCAAGAAGAACTCCAAGCGCCTCAAGGTGATGGAAGCCTTCAAGAAGTCGGGCATCAAACCGCAGTGGATGGTGATGGACGTGCTGCCTGTGCTGCCGCCAGACTTGCGTCCGCTGGTGCCGCTGGACGGGGGTCGTTTTGCCACGTCTGACTTGAACGACCTGTATCGCCGCGTCATCAACCGCAACAACCGCTTGGCGCGTTTGCTGGAGCTCAAGGCGCCAGAAATCATCGTGCGCAACGAAAAGCGCATGTTGCAAGAAGCGGTGGACAGCTTGTTGGACAACGGCCGCCGTGGCAAAGCCATGACGGGTGCGAACAAGCGTGCCCTCAAGTCGCTGGCCGACATGATCAAGGGCAAGAGCGGTCGTTTCCGCCAGAACTTGCTGGGCAAGCGCGTGGACTACTCAGGTCGTTCCGTGATCGTGGTGGGCCCCACCTTGAAGCTGCACCAGTGCGGCCTGCCCAAGCTGATGGCGCTGGAGTTGTTCAAACCTTTCATCTTCTCGCGCCTGGAAGCCATGGGCATTGCCACCACCATCAAGGCGGCGAAAAAAGAAGTGGAAGCGGGCACGCCGGTGGTGTGGGACATCCTGGAAGAGGTCATCAAAGAGCACCCCGTCATGCTCAACCGTGCGCCTACGCTGCACCGTTTGGGCATCCAGGCCTTTGAACCGGTGTTGATTGAAGGCAAAGCCATTCAATTGCACCCCCTGGTTTGTTCGGCCTTTAACGCCGACTTCGACGGTGACCAAATGGCGGTTCACGTGCCGCTGTCCATCGAAGCGCAAATGGAAGCACGCACCTTGATGCTGGCCTCGAACAATATTTTGTTCCCCGCCAGCGGTGAGCCTTCCATCGTTCCGTCGCAAGACGTGGTGCTGGGCTTGTACTACGCCACCCGCGATCGCATCAATGCCAAGGGTGAAGGCATCATCTTCGCCAACATTGGTGAAGTGGAGCGCGCGCTCGATAACAAGGAAGTGGAAATCACGACCAAGATCAGCGTTCGTTTGACCGAGTACGCCAAGAACAAAGAAACCGGCGAATTCACATCCTTCACCAAGCTCGTGGACACCACGGTGGGTCGTGCGCTTCTGTCGGAAATCTTGCCCAAGGGCTTGCCTTTCAGCAACATCAACAAGGCGCTCAAGAAGAAAGAAATTTCTCGTCTCATCAGCACTTCTTTCCGCAAATGCGGTTTGAAGGACACGGTGGTGTTTGCCGACAAGCTGTTGCAAGCGGGTTTCCGCTTGGCCACGCGAGCCGGTATCTCCATTGCCATTGACGACATGTTGGTGCCCAAAGAGAAACAAGGCCTGATTGAGCGCGCTGAGAAAGAAGTCAAAGAAATCGAGCAGCAGTACGTCTCGGGCCTGGTGACTTCCGGTGAGCGCTACAACAAGGTGGTGGACATTTGGGGCAAGACCGGTGACGAAGTCGGTAAGGTCATGATGGCCCAACTGAGCAAGGAAAAAACAACCGACCGCCACGGCAAGCAAGTGGATCAAGAGTCGTTCAACTCCATCTACATGATGGCCGACTCCGGTGCGCGGGGTTCTGCCGCCCAGATTCGCCAGTTGGCCGGTATGCGTGGCCTGATGGCCAAACCTGACGGCTCCATCATTGAAACCCCCATCACGGCAAACTTCCGTGAAGGTTTGAACGTGTTGCAGTACTTCATCTCCACCCACGGTGCCCGTAAGGGCCTGGCCGACACGGCGCTGAAGACCGCGAACTCGGGTTACCTGACCCGTCGTTTGGTGGACGTGACGCAAGACTTGGTGGTGATTGAGAACGACTGCGGCACCGAGCACGGCATGAACCAGCGCGCGCTGGTTGAAGGCGGCGAGGTGATCGAGTCCCTGCGCGACCGCATCTTGGGCCGTGTCACGGCGGTGGAAGTGCTGCACCCCGAAACGCAACAGGTCTTGGTGCAAAAAGGCGAGTTGCTCGACGAAGACTTGCTGGACGAGTTGGAAGCCGCTGGCGTCGATGAGGTGAAGGTTCGTACGGCCCTTACCTGCGCCACACGCTTTGGTATTTGCGCCAAGTGTTATGGCCGCGACTTGGGTCGGGGTGGTTTGATCAACGTGGGTGAGGCTGTGGGTGTGATTGCGGCGCAGTCCATCGGCGAGCCCGGCACGCAGTTGACCATGCGCACCTTCCACATCGGTGGTGCGGCCTCGCGCGCGGCGGTGGCGTCCACGGTGGACGCCAAGTCCGACGGTTTGGTGGGCTTTAACGCCACCATGCGTTATGTGACCAATGGCAAGGGCGAGTTGGTGGTGATTTCGCGCTCGGGCGAGATCATCATCTCTGACCAACACGGCCGCGAGCGTGAGCGCCACAAGGTGCCTTACGGTGCCTTGCTGTCGATCAAGCCCGACCAGCAAATCAAAGCCGGTACCGTGCTGGCCAACTGGGATCCATTGACCCGTCCCGTGATCACCGAATTCGCCGGTAAAGCGAAGTTCGAGAATGTGGAGGAAGGTGTCACGGTCGCCAAGCAGCTCGACGAAGTGACGGGTTTGTCCACCCTGGTGGTGATCGACCCGAAACGCCGTGGTGCCACCAAGGTGGTTCGTCCCCAAGTGAAACTCTTGGACGCTGCGGGCAACGAGGTGAAGATTCCGGGCACCGACCACTCGGTGACCATTGCCTTCCAGGTGGGTTCACTCGTGCAAATCCGCGACGGGCAAGACCTCTCGCCTGGCGAGGTGCTGGCACGTATTCCGGTGGAAGGTCAGAAGACGCGAGACATCACCGGCGGTCTGCCGCGTGTGGCCGAACTCTTTGAAGCCCGCACACCGAAAGACAAAGGCACGCTGGCTGAGATGACCGGCACCATCTCCTTCGGTAAAGAGACCAAAGGCAAGGTGCGTTTGCAAATCACCGACCCAGACGGCAAGGTGTCTGAGGAACTCGTACCCAAAGAGAAGAACATCTTGGTTCACGAGGGCCAGGTGGTCAACAAAGGCGAGTCGATTGTGGACGGCCCAGCCGACCCGCAAGACATTCTGCGTCTGTTGGGCATTGAAGAGCTGGCACGTTATATCGTGGACGAAGTCCAAGACGTGTACCGCTTGCAGGGCGTGAAGATCAACGACAAACACATTGAGGTGATCGTTCGCCAAATGTTGCGTCGCGTGCAGATCGTCAACCCGGGCGACACCGGCTACATCATTGGCGAACAAGTCGAACGTTCCGAGTTGCTGGGTCGCAATGACAAAGCGATCGCCGAAGGCAAATTACCCGCCACGCACAGCGATGTGCTCATGGGCATTACCAAGGCGTCTTTGTCGACCGACAGCTTCATCTCGGCCGCGTCCTTCCAAGAAACCACCCGCGTGCTCACCGAGGCTGCCATCATGGGCAAGCGCGACGAGCTGCGTGGCCTGAAAGAGAACGTCATCGTCGGTCGTTTGATTCCCGCAGGCACGGGCATGGCTTTCCACCAAGCGCGCAAAACCAAAGAAGCCATGGACGACGCCGAGCGTCGCGCCATTGCCGAGCAAGAAGCGCAAGAGAATGCCGACATGCAAGAAGCCGCTGCTGCGGCTGAACCGGCGGGCGACGTGCAAGAGTAAGCAACTCGACGCCACTCAAAAAGGGCAGCTTCGGCTGCTCTTTTTTCTGGAGGCTTGTGTTTTTGATGCAACCCTGTACCCAGTGGCCGCTAGCATGGGGGATATGAAGATTGCACTCATCGCCCACGACCGCAAAAAAGACGACATCGTGCGTCTGGCCCAAGAGTTCTCATCTTTTTTCCAAGGGTGCGACCTGATGGCCACGGGGACAACGGGCGGGCGTTTGCGCCAAGAGGCACAGTTGGACGTGGAGTGTTTGCTCAGTGGCCCTTTGGGTGGCGACCTCCAGATTGGTGCACGGTTGGCGGTGGGTGAGGTAGATGCCGTTGTTTTTCTGCGCGACCCCATGACACCCCAGCCACACGAACCCGACATCAACGCTTTGGTTCGCGCCTGCGATGTTCACAACGTTCCGTGCGCCACCAACCTTTCGGGCGCGCGGCTGATGCTGACCGGCTTGGCGGCGCGTTCAGGCCCCGGACGTTGATTCAGCCGACCAAATGGCTCGCCAGCGCGCTGGATCCACCACAGTTAAACCCAGGCGTGCGCAGCGCGAGGCAGTTTTCAGCACAGCACGGTCGCGGCTGATGAGCCAGCGGGCTTGTTGTTGAAGTGCCAAGTCGATGAACTTTTGATCGTCTGGATCGGTGCAGCGGGGCCAGTGGGCGGGTTTGTTGGAATCGACCGGGCACTCCGTGGCCAGTGACTCCCAGCGTTCTCGCAGCGTTTCCCAATGGGCGGGCCATCGTGGGCCTAGGCCACGGGCTAGCACATGAATCAATTCATCCCGCATCTCTTGGGTCGTTACCCAGTTAAGTGTACGTGCGCTAACTGCGTCAAAAATACAGATGGAGTCAGGGTTCCCAAAAACCCAGGCTTCGAGAATGACATTGGTGTCGAGCACCGCAACATGGGTTGAGTCCCATGCCGAGTGTTGTTCTTCTGTCATGTGGTGCAGGTGTAGCGTGAGTCGGCTGAAGGGTTTGTTGACGTTGGCATTGAATTAAGACTGTCAGGCCTTGCGAAGGCGTCAGCCAACCAATATAATCAAAGGCTTTTCCGCGCATTTTCCATGGCGTTTGCCGTGCGGGAAGCGATGAATTCAAGAGTGACTTTAAACGGGAACAAGTCCAGCCATGCCAACCATCAACCAGCTCGTGCGCCACGGCCGTGAGGTCGAGACCACGAAATCCAAATCCCCGGCGATGCAGAACAGTCCGCAGCGCCGTGGTGTGTGCACCCGCGTGTACACCACCACCCCCAAGAAGCCGAACTCGGCGCTGCGTAAAGTGGCCAAGGTTCGTTTGACCAACGGGTTTGAAATCATTTCCTACATCGGCGGCGAAGGCCACAACCTGCAAGAGCACAGCGTTGTGCTGGTGCGCGGCGGCCGAGTGAAGGATTTGCCCGGTGTGCGTTACCACATCGTGCGTGGTTCGCTCGACTTGCAAGGCGTGAAAGACCGCAAGCAAGCGCGCTCCAAGTACGGTGCCAAGCGCCCCAAGAAGGCTTAAAGCCCTCGTTGGTCTAAAAATCGTGGCAACCAATCGGTTGCCGAGTAAGTGGCAGGGCGTGTTGTCCTGCCAGGGCTAAGAAAAATTAGCCAACTGAAGCAAAGGAAGAGAAATGCCTCGTCGTCGCGAAGTACCCAAACGGGACATACTGCCTGATCCAAAATTTGGTTCAGTGGATCTGTCCAAGTTCATGAACGTGATCATGGAATCCGGCAAAAAAGCCGTGGCTGAACGCATCATTTACGGTGCCTTGGAGCAAGTTGAGAAGAAGTCGGGCAAGGACCCGCTGGAAATCTTCACCGTGGCTTTGAACAACATCAAGCCCATGGTCGAAGTGAAGTCACGCCGCGTGGGCGGTGCGAACTACCAAGTTCCCGTGGAAGTTCGTCCTGTGCGCCGCGTGGCTTTGGCCATGCGTTGGTTGAAAGAGTCGGCACGCAAGCGCGGTGAGAAGTCCATGGCGCAGCGCCTGGCCAACGAGCTGTTGGAGGCCGTTGAAGGCCGTGGCGGCGCGATGAAAAAACGCGACGAAGTGCACCGCATGGCCGAAGCCAACAAGGCGTTCTCGCACTTCCGCTTCTAAGCGTCAAACTGGCCCTGGCCGCTCTTCGGGTTTACACGAACCCGCGAGCGGCTCGCGTTTTTGACCTGTTTGTTCTGTGTTCTGAGAGTTTGTCACCACCCGTTTTTTTGGAGTGCCACCATGGCCCGCAAGACCCCCATCGAGCGCTATCGCAACATTGGTATCTCGGCTCACATTGACGCCGGTAAAACCACCACCACCGAACGCATCTTGTATTACACCGGTGTGAACCACAAGATTGGTGAGGTGCATGATGGCGCGGCCACCATGGACTGGATGGAGCAAGAGCAAGAGCGCGGCATCACCATCACCTCTGCTGCCACCACTTGCTTCTGGAAGGGCATGGACTTGTCTTTCCCTGAGCATCGCATCAACATCATCGACACCCCGGGGCACGTGGACTTCACCATCGAAGTGGAGCGTTCCATGCGCGTGCTGGACGGTGCTTGCATGGTGTATTGCGCCGTGGGTGGTGTGCAGCCGCAGTCTGAAACCGTTTGGCGTCAAGCCAACAAGTACAAAGTGCCGCGCCTGGCCTTTGTGAACAAAATGGACCGCACTGGCGCCAACTTCTTCAAGGTTTACGACCAGATGAAGGTGCGCTTGCGCGCCAATCCCGTGCCTGTGGTGATTCCGATCGGAGCGGAAGAAAACTTCACCGGCGTGATCGACCTCATCAAGATGAAAGCCATCATCTGGGACGAGGCCTCTCAGGGCATGAAGTTCAACTACGAAGACATTCCCGCGAATTTGCAAGCCGACGCCCAAAAATGGCGCGAGAACTTGGTGGAGGCCGCAGCGGAGTCGTCCGAGGCCATGATGAACAAATACCTCGAGTCGGGCGACCTGACGGAAGAGGAAATCAAAGCCGGCATCCGTGCCCGCACGCTGGCGGCTGAAATCCAGCCTATGTTCTGCGGCACCGCCTTCAAGAACAAAGGCGTGCAGCGCATGCTCGACGGTGTGATTGAGTTCATGCCTTCACCCATCGACATTCCGCCTGTGCCTGGCACCGACGACGATGAGAAGGACGTGGTTCGCCGTGCTTCCGACGAAGAAAAATTTGCAGCTTTGGCATTCAAGCTGATGACTGATCCCTATGTGGGGCAGCTCACCTTCGTGCGTGTGTATTCGGGCGTGCTGAAGTCCGGCGACTCGGTTTACAACCCGATTCGCGGCAAAAAAGAACGCATAGGCCGAATCTTGCAAATGCACGCCAACCAGCGTGAAGAGATCAAAGAAATTTTGGCTGGCGACATTGCAGCTTGCGTGGGTTTGAAAGAAGTGACCACGGGCGAAACCCTGTGCGATCCAGAGTCCATCATCACTTTGGAAAAGATGATTTTCCCCGAGCCGGTGATTTCGCAGGCCGTGGAACCCAAGACCAAAGCCGACCAAGAAAAAATGGGCATTGCCTTGGGCCGTTTGGCTCAGGAAGATCCGTCCTTCCGCGTGCGTACCGACGAAGAATCCGGTCAGACCATTATTTCCGGCATGGGCGAATTGCACCTGGAAATCATTGTCGACCGCATGAAGCGTGAATTCGGCGTTGAAGCCAACGTGGGCAAACCACAAGTGGCTTACCGCGAAACCATCCGCAAACCGGTGTCCGACATTGAAGGCAAGTTCGTTCGTCAGTCCGGCGGCAAGGGCCAGTACGGCCACGTTGTGCTCAAGATTGAACCGCAAGAGCCGGGCACGGGTTTCGAATTTGTGGACGCCATCAAAGGCGGCGTGGTGCCACGCGAATTCATTCCCGCGGTGAAGAAAGGCATTGAAGACTCTCTGCCCAACGGTGTGCTCGCCGGTTACCCGGTGGTGGACGTCAAGGTCACGCTGACTTTCGGCTCCTACCACGAGGTGGACTCCAACGAAAACGCCTTCAAGATGGCCGCCAGCATGGGCTTCAAAGACGGTTGCCGCAAGGCCACGCCAGTGATTTTGGAGCCGATGATGGCCGTGGAAGTGGAAACGCCAGAAGACTATGCCGGTAACGTGATGGGCGACTTGTCCTCACGCCGTGGCATGGTGCAGGGCATGGACGACATGCCTGGTGGTGGCAAAGCGATCAGGGCTGAAGTGCCGCTGTCGGAAATGTTCGGCTACTCGACCACGTTGCGCTCCATGTCGCAAGGCCGCGCTACCTACACCATGGAATTCAAGCACTACAGCGAAGCGCCTAAAAACGTGGTCGACGCGATCATCACGGCCCGAGGCAAGTAATTTTTAATTGGTCTTCGGTTTTTGTGCGCTTGTTGCCAGTGGCAAGCGAACACCACAAATTCCGGAAACCCTAACCCGCACACTGGCCTTGTTCTTTATTCGGAGATTGAGAAATGGCAAAAGGCAAATTTGAACGTACCAAGCCCCACGTGAACGTGGGCACGATTGGGCACGTGGACCACGGCAAGACCACCTTGACCGCGGCCATCACCACGATTTTGGCCAGCAAGTTCGGCGGCGAAGCCAAGGCCTAC
>JBJTHI010000301.1:0-5410 GCA_046094425.1 Burkholderiales bacterium
TGCGCCCATGCTGGGCGCACATAAAAAAGGCGCCCGAGGGCGCCTTTGTAATCAACCGTGGTGGTCAATCAGAAGCGGTGACGCAAGCCCAACTGCAGCTGGTTGGAGCTCTTGTCCAAAGCTGGGGTGTTATAGCCCAAAGCAGCACCTGCACCGTTGGAAACGGCAGTGTAGAAAGCGTACAAGGAAGTGCGATTGGACATGTCGTACACAGTTTGCAGAGTCCACAAGGTGGCATCGTCGCTCACGCCAGCGGCACCGGTGGTGTCTTTGGCCTTGGCAACGCTGAATGCCACGCTGGCAGCACCGAACTTAGCGCCAACTTCCAAACCGTAAACGGTAGGATCCTTGGCCAAATCAAAGTCTTTCTTGTCGTAGGCAGCCAGAACGCTGATGGCACCGAAGCTCATGCCACCGTAAGCCAACAGACCTTTAGCTTTTTGATTGCCAGCAGCTGGCAGTCTGTCTTTCACGTCCAGGTAAGCTACGCCAGCCTTGATAGGACCGGCAGCGTAAGTGGCATTGAAACCCCAGTGCTCGCCTTCGTTGCTCGGGCTGACAGGCTCGTTAGCCAAACCAAACGAGTACTGAGCTTGGGCTTGGAAGCCAGAAATATTGGGGGTCAAGTAGGTGATCGCATTGTTGGTGCGATAGAAAGCGTTACCGGTCGAAGCGGCGACAGCAAACAAGTCAGCGCCTTTGGTAGCCATAGAACCCAGGTTGTCGGTTGCGGTACCGATAGAGGTCAATTGACGACCCAAGCGAACCTCACCGAAACCGCCAGACAGACCGACCCAAGCTGCACGACCGAAAAGGGCGCCCTGAAGGTTGGCACCTGTGTCGATGGCGTAACCGCTTTCGAGCACAAAGTTGGCTTTCAAACCACCACCCATGTCCTCTGAACCACGCAAGCCCCAACGGCTGCCTTGCAAACCACCAGAGCCCATGCTCGTCAGGGTGTTGGTGCCACCTTTTGCACGGGTGATGTTCACATCAGCCACGCCATACAGCGTCACGGAAGACTGGGCCACAGCGGAACCAGCGAAAGCACCCAGCACTGCCAGGGCGAGAAGAGATTTTTTCATTGCAACGATCTCCTAGGTTAGACAAGAGGTCCCGATGAAGACGCAAAAATGCTCACCGGGCCGAACCCCCGTTTCGGAAGTTGCACGTATTCCACCAGACCACGCCATCCTTGAGAAGCCTTGACCCTCGAAAAAGGCATTCCTTGTTGTGAGTGAACAACGAAGCGCGACAGCTTGTTGCTTAGAGCTCAATTTCGACGGCATTTGAAGCGGACACAAACCCTCTTGTTACACTTTTGTGGCGCAATGCGGACAGCTTCAGTTGGCAAATCGACTTCAAAATCAGAGTAAACCCTAGACCAACCCTCAACCCTGGAATTCGATAGGGATTTATTCTGAATGAACATTTTGGATGATATTGCAGTCGGCGCCGACAGCATGTTGCGCACCTTGGCAGCACAACATCGAAGTCGCAGGCCGCACCCGCGCGCCGAGCAAAGCGACGCGCCGCTGACCGAATCCGAGCGGCGATTGTCAGGCGCGCTGATGCGAGTCAATCATGTGGGAGAGGTCTGCGCCCAAGCGCTGTACAACGCCCAAGCCTTGGGAACTCGAGATCCGGCCATCAAGAAAAAGCTGCTGGCTGCCAGCCAAGAAGAAAGTGACCACTTGGCGTGGACGGAACAACGAATGCTTGAGCTCGGCACTCGCCCCAGCCTGCTCAACCCTCTGTGGTACGGGGGCGCGTTTGCGCTGGGTTTGTTGGCGGCGAGTCGGCCTGTGGATGTAGGCCTGGGATTTGTCGTAGAGACGGAGAGGCAGGTGGAGCAACACTTGGCGGGCCACTTGGATCGCCTTCCGGCAAATGACACGGTGTCACGTGCCATCGTTCAGCAAATGAAGGCCGACGAGGCCGAACATGCGGCCATGGCCCAAGCGGCGGGCGCTGCGGATTTGCCTGGGCCAGCAAAAAGCATGATGCGCCTGGCAGCCAAAGTCATGACCACCGTGGCGCACCGAATTTGATCCGCACGCTCAGGCTGGAAGCAGTTCAAAACTGGTGGTGATCTCAGCTGTTTTAGCCAGCATGATGCTGGCCGAGCAGTATTTTTCGTGGGACATGGCAATGGCGCGCTCAACCGCCGCCTGCGGCAAATCTCGGCCGCTCACCAGGAAGTGCATGTGAATACGGGTGAACACCTTGGGATCGGCCTGCGCACGCTCGGCGCTTAACTTGACCTGGCAGCCGGTCACGTCATGACGGCCACGCTTGAGAATGAGCACCACATCGTAAGCGGTACATCCACCCGTGCCCGCCAGCACGGTTTCCATGGGACGTGGAGCCAAATTGCGGCCTCCTCCATCGGGAGCGCCGTCCATGGCCAACACATGGCCGCTGCCGGTTTCAGCAATGAAAGCCATGCCCGATTGGGGCTGCCAGTTGATCGTGCACTCCATTGTCACTCCTCTTTTGTTTGACTTTGAACACGGTCTGATTAGGACAGAGATTCTGCAATGTTGCGGAATTCGCTCCGAGCACAGACGCAAAACCGTGAACCCCCTCCAGCACACTTATATTGCAGCGCAGCATTTAAGGCGCTACACTGCGTTCCAGTGGGGTTTAAGTTGACCCCGAACGATTGTCTCCTCCACCTCCTCTTGGTGGATTCAGCCCAGAGCAGCAATGCTCTGGGCTTTTTTCTGGGTGGCTGACAGCGGCGTTTGAATGACGCCCCTCCCGTATCATCCGGCGGCTCGCCACCTCCCTGCCCGTCACTGTGAAAAAGAACCTCACCGAACTTCCTACCGTCTTGTCGCGTTACCTGAAAAAAATCCTCACGGCGCGGGTTTATGACGTGGCCATCGAAACGGCGCTGGATTTGGCACCCAATCTGTCCAAACGGCTCTCCAACCGTGTTTTGCTCAAACGCGAAGATACGCAAGCCGTGTTCAGTTTCAAGCTGCGGGGGGCGTACAACAAGATGGCCCACTTGAGCAGCGCTCAACTCAAGAAGGGCGTGATTTGCGCCTCTGCGGGCAACCATGCGCAAGGGGTGGCACTCAGTGCCAAACACCTGGGTTGCACGGCCATGATCGTGATGCCGGTCACCACGCCCCAACTCAAAGTGGACGCGGTGCAGGCCCTGGGTGGACAGGTGGTGCTGCACGGTGAGAGTTACTCCGACGCCTACCAACACGCCCTGCAACTGGAAAAACGCAATGGGCTGACTTTTGTGCACCCGTTTGACGACCCTGACGTGATCGCCGGGCAAGGCACCATCGCCATGGAAATTTTGCGCCAGCACCAAGGGCCAATACACGCTGTGTTTGTTGCCATTGGTGGCGGTGGTTTGATTTCCGGCGTGGCGGCCTACATCAAGGCGGTGCGTCCTGAGATCAAAGTCATTGGCGTGCAAACCACAGACTCTGACGCCATGCAGCGCTCGGTGAAATCAGGCAAACGGGTGCAGATGCACGACGTGGGTTTGTTCTCCGACGGCACAGCGGTGAAGATGGTGGGCGAGGAAACCTTTGCACTGACACGTGCTCTGGTGGACGATTTTGTCTTGGTCGACACCGACGCGGTCTGCGCCGCCATCAAAGACGTGTTTCAAGACACCCGCAGCATTTTGGAACCCGCCGGTGCCCTGGGCGTGGCTGCCATCAAGCAGTATGTGGAGCAACACCAACTCAAAGGCCAAACCCTGGTGGCCATCACCTGCGGTGCGAACATGAACTTTGACCGGCTGCGTTTTGTGGCCGAGCGGGCTGAGGTGGGTGAAGCGCGGGAAGCCTTGTTTGCAGTGACCATTCCCGAAGAGCGCGGCAGCTTCAAACGTTTGTGCGAATTGATTGGGCCGCGCTCGGTCACCGAGTTCAACTACCGCATGGGCCAAGGGGCACAGGCCCATGTGTTCGTGGGCTTGTCCACCACCCACCGAGGTGAGTCGCAAAAAATTGCTCGCAACTTTGAAAAACACGGTTTTGCCACGCTGAATCTCACCGACGACGAACTCGCCAAAGCCCATATACGCCATATGGTGGGCGGTGCCAGCGAACTAGCCCAAGACGAGCGGCTTTACCGTTTCATCTTCCCCGAGCGTCCCGGCGCGTTGATGAAGTTTTTGTCCAGCATGCATCCGGGCTGGAATATCAGCCTGTTCCACTACCGCAACCAGGGCGCGGACTATGGCCGCATCTTGGTCGGCATACAGGTTCCCAAACAAGACAAAAAAGCCTTGCGGGCTTTCTTGGACGGCTTGGACTACGCCTATGTGGACGAGACCGACAACCCGGTTTATCGCTTGTTTCTGCGTCAAGCGTCTTGACGCCCCATGCTTGAGCCGCACAATCCGCCCTCATGGCCAACCGCTCCCTCATCAACCCCACCGCCAATCCTCCGTTGGAAGCCGCGCTACGCGACAAACTGCGCCGCCGCGCCGATACCGCAGGTTCGTTGGGCGAGTTGGTGCCACTGGCAGTGCGTTTGGGTTTGATTCAAAACAGCCTCAAACCGCGTTTTCGCGCACCGCAGTTGGTGGTGTTTGCCGGTGACCACGGCCTGGTGGTGGACAGCGTGGTGGAGCCTGGCCGCCCCACCACCATGCAACTGGTGTTGCGACTGCTCGCCTCGCAACTGCCACTGTCGGTGTTTGCCAACATTCAGGGTTTGGAGTTGTCGGTGGTGGACTGCGGCATGGCCGAGCCCACCAGCACCCATGCGCGGTTATTGGCACGCAAAATTGCCCACGGCACGCGCAATTCACGTGTAGCCAATGGCATGTCGATTGAACAAGTACACGCTGCCATTCGTGCGGGCATGGAAATTGGCGATTCACTGCCCGGCAATGTGGTCGCCTGCGCGGGCCTGGGCGAAGGCTCGCCCGAAGTGGCGGCGGCGCTGTTGTCCAGCCTCACCGGCACACCCTTGACCGAATTGCTGCAAAACAGCCCCAGCACCGCGCCCGATTTTTTGGCTCACCAACTCTCGGTACTGCAAGCCGCGCAGCACCGGCACCGCGAACTGGAAGACCCCGTGGAGTTGCTGGCCGCTTTGGGTGGTTTTGAAATGGCTGTGATGGTGGGAACCCTGTTGGTTGCCGCCAGCCGCCGACACTTGATTTTGGTGGA
The DNA here is from genome assembly GCA_046094425.1 of Burkholderiales bacterium. GTDB lineage: Bacteria > Pseudomonadota > Gammaproteobacteria > Burkholderiales > Burkholderiaceae_C > JANPCX01. The sequence continues at coordinate 5,157 of JBJTHI010000301.1, forward strand.
CGGGGTTCCCGCCCTGGCCGCCCTCATGGTGGCCTCGCGTATTTCACCGGCCATCACCGACTACTGCGTTTTTTGCCGCAGCCACAACCACCCCGGTTTGGATCGCGCATTGAGTTTGTTCCGCGCTTCAGCCCTGCTCGAACTGGGAATTGCCAGCGTCGACGGCACAGGCAGCACCTTGGCTTGGCCTTTGGTGCGTTGTGCTGCTGCACTGCTGACTGAAGTGGCCGAAGGTGAGGACGCTGGCCCCACCC
>JBJTHI010000302.1:0-9448 GCA_046094425.1 Burkholderiales bacterium
TTCATCGCCAGGCCGCCTCTCAGGTTCGGGCCAGCCTCAGGTCAGGCACTGTCACGTCTGCGGGTAGGTGTCTTCCACATTAACGGGCGTGATGGACAACCGGTTGCCCCGCTGCAGCACCTGCATGCTGCCCAAAGCTACATGGCTGCGCATTTCTTTCAAACTGAGCAAGCGGGTTTTGCGCTGCAAAGCCACGTCCACCAAACACCAACGCGGCGCGCTGGCGCTGCTTTTAGCATCGAAATAGGGGCTGTTGGAGTCAAACTGGGTCGGGTCGGGGTAGGGCTTGGACGCCACCCGCGCCAGCCCGGCAATGCCGGGTTCGGGGCAGGAGGAGTGATAGAACAACACCTCGTCGCCGATGCGCATCACATCACGCATGAAGTTGCGGGCTTGGTAGTTGCGCACCCCCACCCAGGGCACGGTTTGACTTGGCGCATTGACGAGGTCGTCAATCGAGCATTCGCTCGGTTCGCTTTTCATCAGCCAGCAAGCGTGAGTCATGTCCGCGGTGCAAAGTGAAGGTGTCCGCCGCGAACCGTGAGCCGCATTCCTGAACCCAGGGGATTCAGGTGGGCGAGGTCAGTCAAACCTTGGGTTCATCTGACGCGAGACGATCACGCTGGAGTGACAATAATTCCAAGCCCTTGCTCATAAGAGCATCGGTTCAAGGAAATATAGGACTCACGCGATCGCGGTGGACGGGTTCATTCTATGCGCGCTCGGGCGCAGTTTGATGACGTTTGATGAAGCCTTATTGCGCCAGAGTGTGACTGGCTGCACAACCGTTAAATCAACTGACCATTCACACTGAGCGTGTCGTCAATGCGACGTATCAATGCGGTGATGTCCACGTCGTGATCTGCCGGTTCCTGCGCTGATTTTTTACCACGGGGCGCTGCTGGTTGCTGGGCCAGGGCATAGGCCAAGTTCAGTGCGGCCAGCACGGCAATACGTTCACGGGCCTTGATTTTTCCGGAATCACGAATAGCGCACATTTCGCGGTCGACATTGCCCACCGCTTCCAACAGCGATGTTTCACCGCCTTCGGGGCAGCCCAGGATGTAGCTCTGCCCCATGATGGTGACTTCTAACTGTTTCATCTTGTGGCTCCGTCTGCGTGCACGGCTGCTTCGTCGCTTTCATTCTCGACTGGTAGCCGATCCAATAGCGCTTCAATGCGGCTGCGCGCCGCGCTGAGTCTGGATTTCATTTGATCGCGTTCTTGCGTGAGGCCTTGCACTTGCGCGAGCAGCAGCGCATTCGTGCGCTGCAACTCATCGTGCCGCAGCAGCAGGCGTTCGACACGATCGGCGAGGTCTTCAAGCTTGGACATGGCAGGGCCCGCAGAACGAGGGGTGGGCCAGATTGTAGAGGCCGCCTTCCCTGCCCACCTATACTTCGGGCTGTTGGTGCTCGTGCCCCCGCTCGCTGGGGCACAGTTCAACGGGAAGCAGAAGGGGAGGCATCTCCCCCAAACTGCGCTGCCCCCGCAACGGTACGGCGGACGAAGGTTCAAACCTGCAATGGGTTTGTTTGACTTCCGCTCTTGTGCACACACCACTGGAAGTTTGGCGCTTCTGGGAAGGTCGCAAGGGTTGTTTCCGTCAGCCCGGATACCGGCCAACGAGGCGGTGCGACCGCATGAGCGGCCGCATCAAAGGTGAATGCCAGCGGGGAAGCTGGCGCGCACGTTTGTTTCGGAAACTTCTTTCATGTTCTCTCGTTTTTCTGGACGCAAGGCGTCGGCATCTCCTTTGCTGGGCGCTTTGTGCTGCCTGGCTGTTGCCCCCAACACCTTGGCACAAACCCCCGGTAGTTTGTCACCCGTGGTGGTCACGGCGAGCCGTGTGCCCACCCGTGTGGATCAAACCGTGGCCGAGGTCACGGTGATTGACCGCGCTGCCTTGGATCGCGCAGCCGGGCGCTCTTTGTCCGAGCTGCTGTCCCAACAACCGGGCGTGCAACTCACGGCCACCGGTGGCCTTGGAAAAACCAGTGGCGTCTTGCTGCGCGGCACCGAGTCGCGGCACACCTTGTTGTTGATTGACGGTGTGCGTGTGGGCACGGCCACCGTGGGTACGCCTTCGTGGGACAACTTGCCCCTGGAGAGCATTGAGCGCATCGAGATCGTGCGTGGCCCACTCTCCAGCCTCTACGGCAGCGATGCTGTGGGCGGCGTGGTGCAAATTTTCATGCGCAAGGGCCAGGCTGGTCTACAACCGAACGCCAGTGTCACAGCGGGTTCCAAGAACTACGGCCAGGCCAGTGCGGGGGTTCGTTTTGGGCAAGGTGCTTGGGACGGCGCCCTGGGTGTGCAGCACGCGGAAACACGCGGTTTTTCAGCCACCAATTCCAAGGTGTCGTTTGGTTTTAATCCCGACGATGACAGCTTTCGCCAGAATGCCGCGCACTTGCAACTGGGCTTGAAACTGGGCGGTGATTGGCGCACCGATGTGCGAGCACTGTATTCCGATGGCTTGAACGAATTCGACGATGGTTTGGGTGCGAACACCCGCGGACAGTTGTTGAGCAAACTGCTGTCGTGGTCTGCCAGCGGTTCCATCACCTCAGCTTGGCGCACCACCTTACGCGCTTCGCATTCCACGGATGAAAGCGACACCCTGGTCAGCGCAGGTGGTGCGTTCAACTTGGGTGCTTACCAAACCCAGCAGCAGCAACTGGCTTGGGAAAACACAGTGGACACCCGCTTTGGCAAAGTGCTGCTGCTGGCTGAACGTTTGCAGCAAAAGGTCAGCAAACCTGGGCAGGTGTATCCGGTGAGCGAGCGTTCCATTAACGCCGTGGCCGCTGGCCTCACCGGCAAACAAGCTGCCCACACTTGGCAAGCCAATGTGCGGCGCGACAGCAACTCGCAGTTTGGAAGCGAAACCACGGGCACTGTGGGTTACGGCTACGACCTGGCACCCGCATGGCGCTTGGCCGGGTCATGGGGCACGAGTTTTGTGGCCCCCAGTTTCAACCAGCTTTACTTCCCCAACTTCGGCAACCCCTTGCTGCAACCCGAAAGGGGCACCAGCGGCGAGTTGAGTGTGCGTTGGCTGCTTGACGGGCAGCAGTTGCGCTTGGCGTACTTCGAGAACCACCTGCGCGGTTTCATGGCCACCACGGGTACGGCCAGCAACAACAGCACCACCATCAACATCCCTCGCGCCGAAATCAAAGGCTGGACGGTGAGCCACGAGGCGCAGTGGTCGGCGCTGACGGTGAACACGTCGTATGACTATGTGGATCCTCGAAACAAAGATGTGCGCTCCAACGGCACGCTGGGCAGTAACTACGACAAGCTGCTGCCCCGCCGCGCGAAGAATAATTTCAAACTCGCAGCCGATTGGGTGTCAGGCCCGTGGAGCGTTGGAACCTCACTGATAGCCAGCGATGAACGATTTGACAATGCGTCCAACACCAACCGCATCGGTGGTTTTGCCACGGTGGATGTGCGCGCCGACTGGCGTTTCGCTCCGCGCTGGACCTTGGGGCTTCGTTTGAACAACCTGGCCGATAAAACCTATGAAACCGCACGCGGCTACAACCAAGCCGGGCGTGAAGGCTTTGTGGTGCTGCGGTACAGCGGTGTTTGAGGTACCAAGAGATGTGGCGACTTTCATCACGCTCACTGGTTATGAGCTTGCTTGCATCCATCGCCACGTTTTTGCAGCCCGTATGGATTCCCGCATTCGCGGGAATGATGGTGTTGCCCGTCGCAGCACAAACCACAACGTCAACTGCCTCACCAAGCCTGCTGCGCGACGACCGTGGCCGCGAGTGGTCTTGGGCACAGCCGCCCACACGCATCGTCAGCCTCTTGCCCTCCTTGACCGAGACGGTTTGTGCTCTGGGTGCCTGCGCCAAGTTGGTGGGCACCGATAGACATTCCAACTTCCCAGCCTCTGTGGTGGCCTTGCCCAAATTGGGGGGGATGGACGATGCGCAGATCGAGCGCATCGTGGCACTCAAGCCCGATGTGGTGCTGGCCTCACCCTCCACCCGCGTGGTCAATCGACTGGAATCCTTGGGCCTCAAGGTGGTGGTGCTGGAATCGCGCAGCCATGCCGATGTGCGGCGCAGCTTGCAGCAAATAGCCACCATGTTGGGAACGCCGCAGGCTGCGACTCAGGTTTGGCAGGGCATTGAACGCGACATTCAAACGGCGCAAGCCCAGGTGCCTCTGGGCTTGCGTGGTCAGCGGGTTTATTTTGAAGTGGCGGCCACGCCTTATGCGGCGGGGGAATCGTCTTTCATTGGCGAAACCTTGGCCTTACTCGGCCTGCGCAATGCGGTGCCTGCGGCGCTGGGGCCTTTTCCCAAACTCAACCCCGAGTTTGTGGTGCGACTACAACCCGAGGTGGTCATGGCTGCCAGCCGCAGCGTCGCGGAGATGCCGAGCCGACCGGGATGGGCCAGCCTGCGCGCCTTGCAGCAGCAGCGTTATTGCGATTTTGATGTGCAACGCTACGAGGTCTTGATTCGCCCCGGCCCGCGTTTGGGTGAAGCGGCGGCGGTATTGGCGGCGTGTTTGGCCGCGCTGGAGCACAAGCCTTGAATACGTTTCAGCGTTGCGCGTTTAATTTGGTTTGCCTATGACGCCTCGCCACCCTCACCCCGACCCTCTCCCGCAAGCGGGAGAGGGAGGAATACGCCGCTCCCTTTCCCCCGTACTCGGGGGAGAGGGTTGGGGGCGTAGTGGGGATTTCAAGCCGCCTGCGGCTTGCCCACCTAGCGACCTGGGCTTGCAAGCCCAGGTGCGCACTGCAAGTGAGGGGGGCGTGTCGGACTCGCCGCGACAAGACGCGCAGCGTCGCCATCGCCTGCTTTGGCTTTTGTTCGCCATCACCACACTCCTGATGGGTGCCGGTTTGTTGGCAGGAAGCGACGGCTGGTCGTGGCCGCAGCTTGGCAGCCCCGAGGCCGCCATCATCTTGCGCGACATTCGTGCACCGCGCACCCTAGGCGCTTGGTGCGTGGGCGCGCTCTTGGGTTTGGGCGGCGCGGTGGCCCAAGGCCTGTTTCGCAACCCCTTGGCCGATCCGTTTTTGCTGGGCTCGGCGGCGGGTGCGTCCACCGCCGTGGTCTTGGTGCTGGCCGCGAGCAGCCTGGTCGGCCAAGGTTTGAGTTGGGCCACCGCCGACAGCTTGTCTCGTGTCGGTTTGGCCGCAGCCGCTTTTGCGGGGGCCTTGGCCGGCGTGAGCCTCACCGTGCTGCTGGCGCGTGGGGCCCAGCACACCGTGCGGTTGTTGTTGGCCGGTGTGGTGGTGGGCGTGGTGCTGGCTGCGATGAGCGACTTGCTCACCACCGTGGCTCCCGAGGCCTTGCGTGGCAAACAAGTGTTCATGCTCGGCACCACGGGCTTTCTCGGCTGGTTCAGTGTGGCTTTGTTGCTGCCGGGGTTGTTGTTTGCCGTGCCCTTGGCCTGCCGCCTGGCGCGCGCGCTGGACGCACTCACCCTGGGGGAAGACACCGCCCGCAGCCTGGGCCTGCCCTTGGGTTCCATTCGTTGGGTCTTGGTGCTGCTGCTGGCGTTCGCCACGGGCTTGGCGGTGTCGCAAGCCGGACTGGTCGCTTTTGTGGGCCTGGTGGCCCCGCACCTGGTGCGGCGGTTTGCACCGGCCGCCCAGGGCTACACCTTGCTGGCCAGCACGGCCATGGGGGGTACGCTTTTGCTGGCTGCCGACGTGCTCGCGCGCGTGGTGCTGGCACCGCAGGAGCTACCTGTGGGCGTGCTCACGGCTTTGATTGGCGGCTGTTATTTGTTGCTGCTGTTGCACCGCAGGGCGGTTCGGTGAGGAGCATGCGATGAACGCGGTTTCTGCATTGATTGGATTTTTGCGAAGCATGACAAAAACTCCGTTCGGGCTGAGCTTGTCGAAGCCTGCGTGTACCTTGGTGGCGGCACTTCGACAAGCTCGGTGCGAACGGATGTGGGTTTGTCGCACGGTATGAGTATTTCAATAGAAGCACAACACCTCCATGTGGCGCTGGGTGATGAAGAGGTGCTGCACGACGTGTCCCTGAACCTGTCGCCCGGTTGGACAGCCATCGTCGGCCCCAATGGAGCGGGTAAGTCCACCTTGTTGCACAGCTTGGCGGGGTTGCTGCCCTTGTCCTCGGGCCAGGTGCTACTGGCTGGTCGCCCGCTCACCCAGTGGTCGGCGCGCGAGCGGGCGTTGCAACTGGCCTGGATGTCGCAACACAACACGGCCACGGGGGAGGGGGCGAGTGAACTGACGGTGCGCGAGGTCGTCCACCTGGGCCGACTGCCGCATTTGGGTTTGTTTGCGTCACCCGGTGAGCAGGATGAAGCGGTCGTGGACGAATGCTTGCGCATGACCGAATGCAGTGCTTGGCAACACCGGCGTTTGCATGAACTCTCGGGTGGCGAGCGCCAACGCGCCCTGCTGGCCCGTGCCTTGGCGGTACAAGCCCCTGTGTTGCTGCTGGATGAGCCCACCACCCACCTCGACCCACCGCATCAAATTGCCCTGGTGAAGTTGCTGCAAACCTGGGGCCACACCCACACCGTGGTCAGCGTGCTGCACGATGTGTCCTTGGCCTTACAGGCCGATCGTTTGGTGGTGATGAAAGACGGACAGGTACGCGGCCAAGGGGCGCGTGATGACGCCCAGTTGCAACGCAGCGTGGTGGACGTGTTTGACCACGCCTTGCGTATTGAGCAAGTGGGCGGCCAGTTTTTGGCTGTTCCCCAACTCTGAGCGATGACCGCACACGCCATCATGGTGCTGGGCACCACCAGCCACGCAGGCAAAAGCTGGCTCACCACCGCGCTGTGCCGTTGGTATGCGCGGCAAGGGTTGAAGGTGGCCCCATTCAAAGCGCAGAACATGAGCAACAACGCCCGCGTGGTGGCCGGTTTGCAAGGCGGCTGGGGCGAAATAGGCAGCGCGCAATACTTCCAAGCCCTGGCTGCGCGCGCCCGGCCCGAGGTGCGCATGAACCCCGTGCTGCTCAAACCTGAAAACGACACCGCCAGCCAAGTGGTGGTGCTGGGCGAGGTGCGCCGCGACCTGGCCGCCGTGCCTTGGCGGCAGCGCAGCGAACAACTCTGGCCTCATGCCCAGCAGGCGCTCATGGAATTGATGCAGGAGAACGACCTGGTGCTGATAGAAGGTGCGGGCTCACCCGCCGAGATCAACCTGCACGCCAGCGACTATGTGAACATGCGCACGGCGCTGGCCGCCCAAGCTGCCTGTTTGCTCGTGACCGACATCGACCGGGGCGGCGCCTTCGCCCATCTCTTCGGCACCCACCAGTTGTTGCCCAAAGAACAAGCTGCGTTGATACGCGGTTTTGTGTTGAACCGTTTTCGCGGCGATGCCCGCTTGCTCGCCCCCGGCCCCGAACAACTGCGCGAGCTCACCGGCGTGCCCACTGTGGCTGTATTGCCCATGTGGCGCGAGCACGGCTTGCCAGAAGAAGACGGCGTGATGGACGAGCGGTCTTCTGCGTTGACACAATCAGGTGTGGTGAACGTCGCCGTCATCGCTGCCCCACGCATCAGCAACCTCGACGAATTCCAAACCCTGCGCCACCTGCCCGGCGTGCGTTTGACTTGGGCACGCAAGCCTGGTGATTTGCACGGCGCAGACTGGGTTGTCCTGCCGGGCTCAAAACACACGAGTAGCGACTTGGCTTGGCTGCGATCCCAACAACTCGACATCGCTATCCAACAGCATGCCGCTCGCTGTGGCCCGGTGCTGGGCATTTGTGGTGGGCTGCAAATGCTGGGGCAGTCGCTGCACGACCCGCATGGGGTGGATGGATCGGCCACAGGTTTGGGCCTGCTGCCCCTGCGCACCACCTTCGCGGCGGACAAACGTTTGTGCCCCACGACGGCGGCGTTTTCCAGCCTGCACGCGCCTTGGTCTGCCTTGGCTGGCTTGCATTGGGAAGGTTATGAAATTCGCCACGGCCTCACCGAGTGGGTGGGTGAGGCGAATGCGTCTGCCGCCGTGCTGCGCAACCCAGAGGGACAGGCCATCGGTTGGCAGCAAGGATCCGTGCTGGGCATTTATGCGCATGGGCTGTTTGAATCCAGCACGGCTTTGCAAGCGCTCTTCGGTGCTTCTGTTCCTCACTTGGAGGCCGTGTTTGACGGCCTCGCAGATTTTGTTGACCAACACTTCGAGGCGGGAGTGCTGCAAAGTCTGCTGCTTCCGTCTAAACGCTAACCGTCTTCCTTGAACACATGAGCTTCACCATCCCTTCGATCGCCGACGTTCACGACCCTGTGCTCGTGGGAGAGCTCCAGCATGCTTGGAATCAAAAAACCAAACCACCTGGTTCGCTGGGTGCGTTGGAGGCACTCGGTCAACAAATCGGTTTGATTCAACAAACCCTCACGCCCCAACTCAAGCAACCCCAACTGTTGGTGTTCGCCGGCGACCACGGCCTGGCGGCGCAAGGCGTGTCCGCCTACCCCAGCGATGTCACCTGGCAAATGGTGGAAAATTTTCTCGCCGGTGGCGCAGCGGTGAGTGTGCTCGCCCGTCAACATGGCCTGGCTTTGCAGGTGGTGGATGCGGGTGTGGCCCACGAATTCACACCTCGCTCGGGCCTCATTCAGCGCAAAGTAGCACGGGGCACACAAGACGCCAGCCTGGTGCCTGCCATGAGCGAAGCGCAATGCCAACAAGCCCAGCAAGCGGGCAGTGACGTGGTGTCGAACTTGCCGGGCAATGTGGTGTTGCTCGGGGAAATGGGCATAGGCAATACCTCCAGCGCTGCGCTGCTCATGTCACGCCTCACGGGCGAACCCTTGACCGCTTGTTTGGGCCGAGGCACGGGCCTGGACGATGCGGGCTTGCTGCGCAAACAGCAGGTGCTCAAAGCTGTGTTGCAGCGCCATGCGGCTGCTACCGAACCACAACAAGCCTTGGCCGCCTTCGGTGGTTTTGAAATTGCCATGATGGTGGGCGCGTGTTTGCAAGCCGCATCACAGCGGCGCGTTGTGGTGGTGGATGGTTTCATCACCGGCGCAGCCGTGCTGGTGGCGGCCAAACTCAACCCTGCTGTGCTGGGCTACTGCGTCTTCGCCCACCGCTCGGCCGAGCAAGGTCATCGCTTGATGCTGGATCATTTGACACGGCCTGCGGCATCGGCGTGGGGATTGAGTCGCGTAGGCCCTTTGCTCAACTTGGGTCTGCGTTTAGGCGAAGGTTCAGGTGCCGCCTTGGCTTGGCCGCTGCTGCAAAGCGCCGTGGGTTTGCTCGCCGAGATGGCGAGTTTTGAATCGGCTGGGGTGTCGAACAAAGAACACGATTGAAGTGTCCATGCTGCACCAACTCCGCCTCTTCTTCATCGCCCTGCAATTCCTCACCCGGGTTGCCATTCCCCGCTGGGTAGGTTTTGAGCCCGAGTGGCTGCACCACAGCGCGCGATATTTCCCGGCGGTGGGGGCCTGCATTGGGGC
>JBJTHI010000303.1:0-14688 GCA_046094425.1 Burkholderiales bacterium
GTGAAAATTTACGGTGCCAAAGGTCTGGCCTGGATCAAGGTCAATGTCGTAGGCCTTGGCGATGCAGCGACCGGGGTCGCTGTCCATATAGTCTTCGTGGCCGTCTTTGGGCGCAGTGAAGGGGTGGTGCACCGCGTTCCAGCGCTGGCCTTCGTCGTCGTACTCGAACATGGGAAAGTCCACCACCCACAGGGGGGCCCACACGTCGTCGAAGAGGCCATGCGACTTGCCAAACTCGCTGTGGCCAATTTTCACGCGCAGCGCACCGATGGCGTCGTTCACGATTTTCTCTTTGTCGGCACCGAAGAAAAGCAGGTCACCGTTTTGTGCGCCACTGCGCGAGAGTATGTCGGCCACGGCTTGGTCGTGCAGATTTTTCACGATGGGGCTTTGCAGACCTTCGCGGCCCTTGGCCACGTCATTGACCTTGATCCAGGCCAGACCTTTGGCACCGTAAATTTTCACGAACTCGGTGTAGGCATCAATCTCACCCCGGCTCATTTCACCACCACCAGGTATGCGAAGTGCCACCACACGGCCACCCTTCATGGTGGCGGGGGTGCTGAATACTTTGAAGTCCACGTCCTTCATCGCATCGGTGAGTTCAGCGAACTCCAGTTTCACGCGCAAATCGGGTTTGTCGGAGCCGTAGCGGTGCATGGCATCCGCATACTTCATCACCGGGTAGGCGGGCAAGTCCACATTCATCGCGTTCTTGAACACGTGACGAATCATGCCCTCGAACATGGTGCGAATTTCCTCTTCGGTGAGGAAGCTGGTTTCAATATCTATCTGAGTGAATTCGGGCTGGCGGTCGGCGCGCAAGTCTTCGTCGCGGAAACACTTGGTGATTTGGTAGTAACGGTCAAAACCCGACACCATCAAAAGCTGCTTGAAGAGCTGGGGCGACTGGGGCAGCGCGAAAAACTGGCCTTCGTTGACACGGCTGGGCACCAAATAGTCGCGCGCGCCTTCGGGCGTGCTCTTGGTGAGCATGGGGGTTTCCACGTCGATGAAACCGTTGGCATCCAGAAACTTGCGCACTTCCATGGCCACGCGGTAACGCAGGATGAGGTTTTTCTGCATGGCCGGACGGCGTAAGTCCAGCACGCGATGGGTCAGCCGTGTGGTCTCGGAGAGGTTCTCGTCGTCGAGTTGGAAGGGTGGTGTGACACTTGGATTGAGCACTTCTAGTTCATGGCACAGCACTTCAATCTTGCCGCTGGTCAGGTTGATGTTCTCCGTGCCGGCAGGACGAGCGCGTACTTTGCCCACCACTTTCAAACAGAACTCGTTGCGCACGCCTTCGGCGGCTTTGAACATGTCGGCGCGGTCGGGGTCGCACACAATTTGCACCAGGCCTTCGCGGTCACGCAAGTCGACAAAAATCACGCCACCATGGTCGCGTCGGCGGTGCGCCCAGCCCATCAAGGTGACCGTCTGATCCATCAAGGCTTCGTTCACCAAGCCGCAGTAAGTTGTTCTCATCGTTTTCTCCAAATTCAGATGTCTTGGGGCTGCTGCTTCAGCGCAAGGCCCGTTCAGTGGGGTGGGTGCCGCGTCAATTTCGTGCGTGTTCGGCGCTGTGCAATCGGGCTGTGGCAGGTGGTGCCACCACGCCCATGGAAATCACATACTTCAGCGCTTCGTCCACACTCATCTTGAGTTCAATGACATCGCTTCGTAACACCATCAAAAAGAAACCCGAGGTGGGGTTGGGTGTGGTTGGCACATAAATGCTGAGGTAGTCGCCCTGCAAATGCTCTGCGGCTTCACCCCCAGGTTTGCCAGTGACAAAAGCAATCGTCCAACTGCCCTGGCGGGGATACTGCACCAGCACCGCTTCACGAAAGGCATTGCCGCTGCTGGAAAACAGGGTGTCCGACACCTGTTTGATTGAGCTGTAGATCGACTTGACGATGGGGATGCGCTGCATCACCTTGGCCCCTTGGCGCAGGGCCCACTGGCCAAACATATTGGTCGCAAACACACCGGTGATGAGCAAACCCAGCAGCATCACCACCACACCCACGCCGGGTTTCTTGAGCATTTCCAGCGTGTTGCGCGCCGACTCGGGCAACACGGCTTGTGACGTGGTGAGCAAAAAAGCGAACAGGCCGTCCAGCATGCCCAGCACCGAATGCAGCAACCAAATCGTGATGGCCAATGGCAACCAAACCAAGAGACCGGCGAGCAGGTATTTCTTCACATCAGTCCTTGGGTGGGGCTACTGGCTGGCCAAAAAAGGGCGGGTGAACGCAGCAGCCTCAGGCCGCTTTGGGTGGACTGGCAGGCGCGGATGCGGCTGGGCTGGGTGCTGCAGGCGTCGAGCCGGTGGCCGCCGCCGGAGCGGCGGAGGTTGCGGATGCAGAGGCTGCCTCAGTGCTTTTTGTCTCTGAAGCGGCCGCTGCGGGTTTGGCCTCGCCACTGTCCGCGCTCTTCTCCGCTGGAGCCCCCGCTGAACCACCACGAAAATCTGTCACATACCAGCCTGATCCTTTGAGCTGAAATCCTGCCGCAGTGACCTGCTTTTGGAAGCTTGGCGCACCGCAGGCTGGGCAAGTGGTCAACACCGGGTCAGACATTTTCTGCAGCACGTCTTTCGCGTGGCCGCAGGTGTCGCAGCGGTAAGCGTAGATCGGCATGGGGGTGCTTTCTTCTCTATGGAGCTACAAACAGGGCAAACCGCGAATTATAGAGAGGTGGGGTAGCGGGGCCAGGTGATACCCTGATCATGCGCGAGTTCCACGGCGCATTGCTGTTCAACTCCCCCATCACGTCCTTAACGTTCAGCTCGACCGCCGAACACTGGCACGCATTCACCTTTGGCAGTGCCGTGATGGCTGTGCCTGAGCCGTCTGCTTTGCTGCTGATGGGCGGAGCCTTGCTTGCCTTTGGTGCTACAACCCGGCGTCGCCAAGCTTGATCACCGCTGCCTAAGCATCTCAAAGGTCGCTCAGGCGACCTTTTTTCAGCGCTCCCAAAGCACTCACTGGGTGATTACCAAGCTCTCTCCGAGATCCTGGAGCCAAGACAAAGCAACGGGTTTGAGGCATAGGGTGAGTTCCGCGAACACTCGTCATTGGGCACGGTACTCCGGAACTGCTGCGGCCAGGCGTTTTCGATGCTCGGCAGGGGGCATCTGCCCGAAATCACCTTGCAACCACCTCATTAGCGTCACCATCCACTCAGATCCCGTGTGCTGCTGCAACTGCGCAATACGCAAGCGAGGGTGGGCCGAAGGCAAGGTTTGATCGGCATCCGCCAGCAACTCTTCGAACAATTTTTCGCCGGGGCGCAGTCCGGTGAAGACGATTTTGACGTCTTCTTCGCTGTGGCCTGACAAGCGAATCATGTCGCGTGCCAGTTGTACGATTTTGATGGGCTCGCCCATGTCCAGCACATACACCTGGCCGGTTTGCGCCAACGCAGCGGCCTGCACCACCAGGCGTGAGGCTTCAGGAATGGTCATGAAATAACGTGTGATGTCGGGGTGGGTGACCGTCACCGGGCCACCCTTGGCGATTTGTTCTTTGAACTTCGGGATGACGCTGCCGCTGGAGCCCAGCACATTGCCAAACCGCACGGCGATGAAGCGGGTGTTGCGGTGCTCGGTGGCCAGGTGGGAGAGCACCATTTCGGCGGCACGTTTGCTCGCGCCCATCACATTGCTGGGGTTGACGGCTTTGTCGGTGGAGATCAACACAAAGGCTTCGGCCTGCAACTCAGCCGCCGCGATGGCTGCGTTGTAGGTGCCGAGAATGTTGTTCTGCACCGCCGCCCAGGCGTTGTCGTTTTCCATCAGCGGCACATGTTTGAACGCGGCCGCGTGAAAAATCAGTTGGGGCTGATGGGCGCTGAAGGTGGCTCGCAAATGGGCCAGGTTTTTCACGTCCCCCATCAAACGCAGCAGCGGCAGTTGTGGGTGCAGCTCGCTGAGTTGTTGTTCTATTTGATAAAGCGCCAGTTCACTCAACTCATACAGCACCAAACGGGCCGGGCCATAGCGCGCAATCTGGCGGCACAGCTCGGAGCCAATGGAGCCACCCGCACCAGTGACGAGCACGGTTTTGCCATTGATCATCTCGGCGATGCCCGCTTCATCCAACGTGACCGGCTCGCGCCCCAGCAGATCTTCAGGTTCGATGGCGCGAATGCGCTCTATCTCAGCCCCGCCTTGTTGCAACTCGGCAATGGACGGCACCGTCATCACCTTCAGCCCCGTGGCCGTCGCCAGCTCAATGGCGCGGCGGCGCTGCGAGAAGGTGGCGCCCGGCATGGCTGTGATGATGTGGGTAGCGCCCGCGCTCACCTCGGGCCGGGTCAGGTCATTCAAGGTTCCCAGTACCGGGGCGCCGAGCACCCGGGCGTGGCGTTTGGCGGGGTCGTCGTCGAGTAAACCCAACACCGTCCAGCCTTGTTGGTGCAGCCCTGGCAGCAACCAACGTGCCGCCTCGCCAGCACCCAGCAGGATGGCGCGGCGTATTTCACCCTCACCGCCTGTGATGCGGGAGCGCGCGTGTTCATAAAGCATGCGATAAAGCAGCCTCACCATGCACAGCCCCATCAAGGCCATGAAGGGGTGCAAGGCCAACACGGCACGTGGCACCTTGGTGAGCTGGGCCATGAGCACGGCCACCGCCGCGATGGCGCCTGCCAACACGCAGGCCCAGCCCAAGCGCTGCACCTCGCCAAACCCCGAGAAGCGCCACATGCCGCGCGGTATGCCTGCGAGTTTGAACACCAGCAAATACAGCAGTACCACCGCCATCACTACCCAGTGGTCGTAGGTGGGCCGAGCACTGAACCAGCGGTCAAAACCCAAACGAAAGAGGTAGGTGAAATTCCAGGCCAGTGCGATCACCACACCATCCACGAGCAGCGACAAAGGCTGGCGATGAGGGCGCAAACGCGCCAAGAAGCGGTCGAGTTGATGCCAGAACATGGGGGCGATTATCGATGGGGTGCAGCGTGGCGGCGTCCCCAGCGATAATCCCGAGCGTGAAGCAAGCCAGACCGCCGCTGGTGCAAGGCTCGAAAGGGCGCACTGGAGGAAGGTCCGGACTGCACAGGGCAGCGTAGCAGCTAACGGCTGTCCACCGCGAGGTGAGGATTAGAGCAACAGAGACGAGCCGATTCAGTTCGGGTGAAACGGGCAATCTCTACGCGCAGCAATACCAAGTAGGCCAGCGTTGATGTGGCTCCGCAGAGCTGGCGGGTAGGTAGCACCGAGCCGTGCAGCGATGCACGGCCCAGAGGAATGGCGGTCACGGCCTCGCGCCCGCAAGGGCAACAGGCTGCACAGAATCCGGCCTATCGGCTTGCTTCACATTTTGTTTTTGGGAGCAAGTTTGAAAAACATGGAAACGCTGACCCGTTTGAATTGGGCAGCACTTGAGACGCTGGTGTTTGCGGGTGGCGGTAACCGCTGTTGGTGGCAGGCTGGGGCGTTATCGTTTCTGACGAAACAAGGTTTGGAATTGCCGCGTCAGTTGGTGGGGACGAGTGCGGGCGCCGCCGTTGCGGCTTCGTTTTTGACCGATGGCCCCAAGGCGGCCTTGGATGCCTGTCAACGTTTGTATGCCAGCAACCATCGCATTTTCGAGTGGCGCGCATTGGCGAGTCTGAAGCTGCGTTTTGCGCATCAACACACCTATCCCGCGTGGGTGGCAGCCTTTGTGAACGCCAACAACTTTGCGACCATTCGGTCTTCACGAACGCAGTTGCGTGTGGCACTCACCCGGCCCGCACGCTGGTTAGGGCTGCAAGGTTCGATGGTGGCGGGCACCCTGGCCTACATGGTGGACAAACATGTGAGCCACAGCATTCATCCGCGATTGCCCAGATGGTTGGGCTTGCGTCAAGACTTTCTGAATTTGCACGAGTGTGCTGATGCGCCGGACGCACAAGCCCTTCTGGCAGCTGCTGCCGCTGCACCGCCCTTCATGCATGCCACCCGCATTGGTGGACAAGACGCGCTGGACGGTGGCTACACCGACAACGCACCCATTCCCGCGCAAACAGACTCTGAAAAAACCAAGACGCTGGTGCTGCTCACGCGCCACTATCCGCGCTTGCCGCAACTCTTCACTTGGAAGGGGCGCAGTTATTGGCAACCTAGCCGGCCTGTGCCGGTGTCCACCTGGGACTGCACCGCTCGCGCCACCGTGACACAGGCCTATGCCCTGGGCGAAGCAGATGCTGGGGTGCTTTGCCACCGCGCACTGCAAGTGGTTTGATGGATCGTGCCCGCCCGAGGGGCCTTTGCCCGTGAACCCCAACGCCAACGAACTGTGGCGCGGCCCGCGCTGGGCCTTGGCGGTGTTGTTGGCGGGCCTGGGCATGCTGGGGCCGTTTTGCATTGACACCTATTTGCCCGCGTTCAATGGCATCACCGAGTCGCTTGGGGCCAAACCGGTGCAAATGCAGCAAACGCTGTCGGCCTACCTTTTTGGTTTTGCGCTGATGAATTTGTTTCACGGTGCGCTGTCGGATGCGTTGGGCCGCAGGCCAGTGGTGCTGTGGGGTCTGGCTTTGTTCACGCTGGCCTCGGTGGGTTGTGCGCTGTCCAACAGCATCGAGGCCCTGGTGTTTTGGCGTGCCATGCAGGGGTTGACCACGGGCGCGGGCATTGTGGTGTCGCGTGCCGTGGTGCGTGACATGTATGCCCCGGCTGATGCGCAAAGGGTCATGTCGCAAATCACTTTGTTTTTTGGTGCCGCACCGGCCATTGCGCCCCTGGTGGGTGGGCTGCTCTTTGTGGCGGTGAACTGGCAATCTGTTTTTTGGTTTCTGGCCTTGGTGGGCGTGGTGCTGTGGTGGGCCAACCACCGCTGGTTGCCAGAGAGCTTGCATGTCGATCAACGCCAGCCATTTAGCGTGCGCAACTTGATGCACGGCTACCGCGACCTGGGTTCTGACGCGCGCTTTTGGGCCTTGGCTTTGGCCAGTGGGGTGCCCTTCAACGGCATGTTTTTGTATGTGATGGCCGCCCCTACTTTTTTGGGCGAACACCTGCAATTGCAGCCGCAGCAGTTTTTCTGGTTTTTCTGTTTGGTCATCAGCGGCATCATGGCGGGGGCGTATTGCTCAGGAAGGCTGGCTGGAAAACTCTCGCCTGCCAAACAAATTCGCCTCGGCTTTTGCATCATGGGTGTGACCACGGCGTTCAACCTCGTACTCAACTTTTTTTTCGCCGCGCATGTGGCGTGGGCGCTGTGGCCGATTGCGCTGTTTGCCATGGGTTGGGGCTTGATGACGCCGGTGGTGACCCTCTTGGTGTTGGACGTGGTGCCCACGCGGCGCGGCATGGCGTCTTCCCTGCAAGCCTGCATCACCAGTGCCGTCAATGGCGTGGTGGCGGGCGTGGTGGCCCCCTTAGTGATGCACTCCACCATGGCTTTGGCCTGGACCTCGGGCTTGATGATGGGGTTGGGGCTGCTGGCTTGGGGTGGGGTTCGGTCACGCTTGTCGCCTGCGAACGATTAAGAAGTTCTACTTCGTGCCGATAACCGGTCGAATGCACTCCGTTTTTGGAGCGCGCTGCCGGAGTTTGTATGTTGTTGAACCGTGTGTTGTCCTTGCCTTGGATCCTGGCCTGTGCCTTGGCAGGCGCGGGCAGTGCCGCATCGGCAGAGAATGCGGCCACTGATAACACGCCCACCCCCAAAGCCGCTACCAACAACGTATTGGCTGACAAACGCATCAACCCACGCACCCCAGCAGCACCTGCTACGGCGGCTGCCGTGGTGCCAAAAACCCAAGACCCGCTCGAGCGTTTGCAAGAAAGATTGGCTGAACGGTTGGGTGCGCGCATGGCCGCCGCTGAGGCCAAAGATGGCAACGAGTTGCGTGTGGTGTCGCGCCCCGTCGGCGATGCGGCCATGGTCAAGCCGGTGGTGGCAGGCCGAACCGCTGTCAGTTCACGTGTTGCCGCGAAGGGGGCTGGCGCGGCTGTTTCTTCAGCCAAAGTGGTTTCATCCCCCTACGCCACGCCCACCAGCCATTGGAGTTACGAAGGCGCGAGCGGCCCGCAGGCCTGGGCCGGGCTCAAACCCGAATATGCGGCCTGTGGCAAGGGCGAACGCCAAAGCCCGATTGATGTTCGTGACGGCATCAAGGTGCAACTCGATGCGGTGCAATTCCACTACCAAGCGCCCGACTTTCGGGTGCTGGACGATGGTCGAACGGTGAAAGTCTTGGTGGGCGTGGGCAGTGCCATCGAGGTGGCAGGGCAGCGTTATGAACTCACCCACTTGCAGTTTCACCGCCCCGCTGAGGTGCATGTGAACGGCAAGGTGTTTGACATGGCCGTTCACCTGTTCCATCAAGACGGCCAAGGCCGTCAGGCCGTGGTGGCGGTGCCGCTGCAACGCGGTAGTGCACACCCGGTGGTGCAAATGGTGTGGAACAACCTGCCGCTGGAAAAGGGGGTGGAGCAAGCAGCGCGTTCGCCACTGGACTTGCTCGCGCTGTTGCCCTTAGACCAGCGTTACATCACTTTCATGGGTTCCATGACCACACCGCCCTGCCAAGAAGGTGTGCTCTGGGTGGTGATGAAAAATCCAGTGAGTATTTCTGAGTACCAAGAGGCCGTGTTCAGCCGCCTGTACCCCATGAATGCGCGTCCGCTGCAAGCGCTCAATGGGCGCATGGTGAAAGAGTCCGAATGAAGAAGGTACCGAAAATCAAAAGCAATTGCGCGGCAAATACCGTTTATCAATATTGGTTTTGTCACTGCCTTTGAGCGTCATGTTGTTGGGCACCTTGGCAGCAGAGCAAATCCAAGCCGGTGGCACCACGGGCGCGCCTTCCACCACAGCGGGGCGCAAGGTCAGAATTTTTCCTTTGATGGCACCATGGGCGCTGTTCCCAAACTGCAAGTGCAGGGCACCGTTTTCAACCGTGATGGAACTGATGTGGGTATTGACGATTTTGTCGGCGGGTGGCAAGCCTGCGGCGGCGTTGTCAACGGGCATGGTGAGCACCGTCCCGGGCGGCACGGCGGAAGTCAACCAAGCTGCCCGCACAGGGCCCTTGGCCAAATCAGCCAGTTTGGCGGCTTCTACGATTTGGTCGCGCACCAGTTTGTCGGTGACATTGGGCATGGCCATCAGTGCCAAGATGGCGATGATGGCGAGCACCACCAGGACTTCAATCAAAGTGAAGCCGAGAGTGATGCTGTTGAAGCGAGGAGAGGCTTTCATCACTTGATGCTAAAGCAGGTGGAGGTAGTGTCCCTCAACCAGGCGTTCAGCGAGTCTTTTTGTCGGTTTTCTCTACAAACAACTCCACCGCCTGTGCCTGCATGCGGTATCCACTCACCCCCATGAAGCTGTCAAAGCGGAAGGCCTGCAAGGGGCCTTGGATCCACACGGCTTCCATGGAACGCAGGCCACGCACGGGTTGGCTGAGTTGCACATGAATGATTTGATTGGCCGGGGGCGGTGGGCTGTGAATGCAGGCGCCGAAATAGGGCACGAGCAAAAACTCTTTCATGCCTTCTTTGCTGTCTTCTAGGGGCACCACAAAACCGGGAATGCGCACCAAGGCACCGTCCATTTTGTCGTTGATGGGGGCTTGGTCCCACACCTCGCGCATGCGGTTGAGTAAGGCGGTGGCGCGAGGGTCGCCGTCGTTGAGCATGCCGAGGTTCATGCCTTGAAACTCTTTCAGCGGGTTCCAATTGGGTGGAATCAGGTCGTCCCACAAAATTTCTCTGAACTTGCTTTTGCTCGTGACTTCGGCGGGGGCCTTTTTGTTGGCGCGCACGGTAGCTGGCCTCTCTGCGTTGGCACTTGCACCGCCCAAGGGGTGGCTCAATGCGGTTGCTGAAGTGGTGGTTTGTGCTTGCGCTGGCAAGAAGAGCGCACCAAGGCACAAGAGCAAGCCTGCGTGAATGTTTTGACGTAAGGACAACATGTTCATTCTTTCAACCTAGATCCGGCAGTTGGACGCGCCCGAGTGGGCTGCGATGCGGCGCGCTGGCAAGACGCGACGATGCAGTGGGCTGATGCCCACAAGGAGGAGCAACGCAGCCAGCGTGCTGCAGCGCTGCTCAATCAGGCGCGTAGCGCTTTCGCCCAATTGGTGAAGGTGTTCGTGTGAATAAAACTCAATATTCATCAGAGTTTGCCAGCGGCAATGAAGCGGTCAACTGCCGGATCTGGGTTTAACGCGGACTCAATCCATCGGACAAAGACAAACGGTAGGCCCGCAACGCCGGCCACAAACTGGCGAACAATCCCGCCAGCACGATCGACAGTACCCACCCCATCTGCACACCCGACCACTCAGCCCAGCGCAGTTGCACCCCATAGTGTGACCGCAACCAAGGCGCGCCCACTGCCATCAAGAGCGTGGTCAAAACCGCACCCACCAGCACGCCGAGCAGAGTCACCAAGCCACCCTCCAGCGCCAGCAACACCAAGAGGTGGCCAGGCCTGGCACCCACCGCGCGCAGCACCGCCAATTCTCGCCGCCGCTCGTTCAAGCCCGCCAGCACCACGGCAATCAGCCCGAGCAAACTCACCACGCCCACCATGACCGACATGCCGAGCAGCGCTTTTTCGCCCGCGCCCACCACGCTCCACAACTCGTCCAGCGCCACGCCGGGCAATACCGCCATCAAAGGTTCGGTTTCATAGCTGTTGACATGCCGCTGCACATTAAAAACCGCAGCACGGCTTTTGAGACCAACCAATGCGGCGGTGACTTGCTTGGGCGTTAGATCAAACTTGCGCGCCTGATCCGCTGGAATACTCATGCCCGGCATGGGCGCACCACCGGCCCAGTCCAAGTGAATGGCTTCTATCGCTTCCAAGCTCACATGTACGGTGCGGTCTACTGGCGTGCCAGTGCGCGCCAAGATGCCCACCACAGTGAAAGGCTTGTCGGCATGCTCCATCGCCAAGGGGCCACCGCTGCCATGGCTGAGGGTAATTTTTTGCCCCAGTTTGTAGTTGAGCGCTTCGGCTACTTCAGCACCCACCACGGCCTCGTAGAGCCCGTCCAGCGTGCCCGCAAAAGCCTGGCCTTGTTTGATCACCAAGGCTTGCTGGTCGCCATACAAAAAATGTTGGAAGTAAGCACGGGTGGTGCCCAACACCGGAAAGCCTCGGTGTGAATCGCCGAGCGAGATTGGCACCACCCAAGCGACAGCCCGGTGCTGGGCCAGGGCTTGCACGCTGCTGTAGTTGATGTTGTTGGTGGCATTGCCGACCCGAAACACGCTGTAGAGCATGAGGGGAATGGCCCCCGTGCGCGCACCCACAATCAAATCAGTGCCGCTTACCGCTTGCAAAAAACTGCTGCGCAAATCGCTGCGCACACGCTCAAAAGCGAGCAACAAACTGGTGGACAGGACCATGCACACCAGCACCCACACCAGGGTGCTGCGGCGGCTCCAACTGCTGCGGGCTGCTAGCAACAGCAGGGGCTTCATGCCAGAACCCCGCTGCTTGCTCGATTCAATTCAGGCAGCGAGATGGTTTGGTCAAAACCCTCTGCCAAACGTTCATCGTGGCTGACAAAGACCAAGGTGGTGCGTTGCTCGCGGCACAGCCCGCGCAGCAACTGCATGAAGCTGTCGCGCCGCGCGGCGTCCAGGGCCGAGGTGGGCTCGTCTGCAATCACCAGCTCGGGCTGGCCCATCAGTGCCCGCCCAGCGGCCACACGTTGCTGTTGGCCCACCGATAACTCGCTGGCCCGTTGCTGCCACATGGCTTGAGGCAAGCCCATATGGGTTAGCAGGGTGGCGGCTTGTTGGGTGGCGCTGCCGCAAGCCTCCACAGCTTGTTGGGCGCGGCGCTTGGAGAAGCGGCAAGGCAGCAGCACGTTGTCCAGCACACTCAAATACGGCAAAAGGTTGAACTGCTGAAAGATGTGGCCCACATGGTCGGCTCGAAAGCCGTCGCGTCCGCTGGCTGAGAGTTGTTGCCAGTTTTGTCCCAACACAGTGACGCGCCCGGCTTGCGGCAACAGCACGCCCGCCATCAGGCCGAGTAAGGTGCTTTTGCCACAGCCGCTGTCGCCAAACAAAAACACGCTGCGCCCTGCGGCGATGTGCAGGCCGTCAATGGCCAGCACGTCACGCTGGCCTCTCGGCCAACGGTAGCGCAGTTGCTCAATGTCGATCACTTGCTTCTCGTGAGCAGCAATGTGCTGCTGCCCGTCTGCGCGCTGCGTCGCAAGGTGCGTTTGATTTGACCGCCAGCGGTGGCCGCTTGTACGTCGATGCGCTTCATGTTTGGGAAAGCGTCAAACAGCGCCACGTCAATTTGAGTGGCTTTGCTGCTGTCTTGGCAGTCAAATATGAATTCACCGTCCAAGTCGCCGTGGCCGGATTTATCGGCCACCGGGGCTGGGACACCCACCCCAATCACCGGTGCCATCAAAGTGGTTTTGGCGAGGCGGCAGCCAGCAGCAGCTTCGATCTTGAAGAGCTTGTCGCCCGCGTTCAGTTGGGCGACGGCGGCATCGACTTTTGCTTTTTCAGCGGCGTTCTTGGGTGCGCGCTCAAAACCAAGAAAACTGTCCAGCGGCGCTTCCAGGTTGATGGTGAGTTGCTTTCCGTCAGTGGCGATATGGAGCTTTGCAGCCCCGTGTTCATGGGCCTTTCCTGCCCAAAGCAGGGTGGGCCACAACAAAGATGCAGCAAAAAGTGGGGCAAGCGCCAGGTGCTTTTTCATAAAGGGATTCCTTAGGTTCAAGGTTTAGAACGCAGCGCCGTCAGCAACTGCTTGAGGTTGTGTGCGTACAACTTGAGGTAGGTGTCGGCCTCCGTGCCAGGCACAGACAGCGCATCGGAATACAAAGTTCCACCCACCACGGCACCCGTTTCCGCTGCAATGCGATCTATCAAGCGCCGGTCGGTGATGTTCTCCACAAACAAGGCGCGGGCTTGTTTGGCCTTGATTTGCCGGATGGCGGCTGCCACGGTGCTGGCCGAAGCATCGTTGCTGGTAGTCCAGCCTTGGGGTGCGATGAAGGTGATGCCATAGGCCTCGCCCAAATAGGCAAAAGCGTCGTGCGAAGTGATGACGCGGCGTTGTTCGGGCGGCACCGCCGCCAGTTGCTGACGGGCATCTTCATCCAGGGCTTTCAACTTTTGGCTGTAACTGGCCGCGCGAGCCTGGATGGCGGCGGCTTGGTCGGGGCGTGCGCTTGATAGCGCCTGGGCGATATTGCGCACATAGGTTTGTGCGTGGTTCAAACTTTGCCAGGCATGGGGGTCGGCCGAGGTGCGCACCAGGCGCGGTTGAATGCCATTGGTGGCCACGACCACAGGGCCTTTGTAGCCGGAAGACTTCACCAAGCGATCCATCCAACCCTCAAACCGCAGGCCGTTGACGATCACTAAGTCAGCGGTCTTCAAACGCTGCGCGTCTTTGGGTGTGGGCTCGAATACATGGGCGTCTGCATTGGGGGAGACCAGGCTCGTGACCATGGCCACATCGCCGGCTACTTCTCGGGCCATGTCGGCCAAGATGGAAAAGCTGGCTACGACTTGCAAGGGTTTGGTTTCATTGGCATGAACAGTGAAACTATTCAGGCACAACGCTAAACAAAGAATGAGACGGCGATTCATGAAAGTTCTTCTTGAGGGTCAAAGATTGATTTCACGCCACGCGGTGGGCGCGTTGTACCAAGCTGCGACTGAGCCAACTGTCGCGGCGGCCAACCAGCAGCGAGGCCACATAAAAGCCGCCCGCCCACATCACGATGCAGGGCCCAGAAGGCAAATCCAAGTGGTAAGACAGCAGCAAACCCGCGCAGCTACTCAGCATGGCGATGAACGCGGCCACCAGGCACAAAGGCCCCAAGCCCACCACCCAAAAACGTGCTGCGGTGGCGGGCAACATCATCAAACCCACGGCCATCAAGGTGCCCAGGGCTTGGAACCCGGCCACCAGGTTGAGCACCACCAGCACCAAAAAGCCCAGGTGCACCGTGGTGCCGGGCCCCCGGGCGTTGCGTAAAAAGCCGGGGTCAAAACATTCCACCACCAAGGGCCGCAGCATCACCGCCAGTGCAAGCAAGGTGAAAGACGACACCCCCGCCACGAGAAACAGTCCCTCGTTATCCACCGCCAAAATGCTGCCGAACAGCACGTGCATCAAATCCACCGGGCTGCCGTGCGTCGAAATCAGCATCACACCTACTGCCAGCGCAATCAAATAAAAGGCTGCAAAACTCGCATCCTCACGCTGTGATGTCACTCTAGTCACCCAGCCAGCGAGCAAGGCCACGGTGAGCGCGGCCACAAATCCGCCCCCGCCCATGGCCACCAGCGAAAACCCCGCCAACGCAAACCCCACCGCCGCACCGGGCAAAAGGGCATGGGCCATGGCGTCGCCCATCAAACTCATGCGACGCAATACCAAGAGCGTGCCGATGGGTGCACTGCCTAGGGCCAAGGCCAGCGTGGCCACCAAGGCGCGGCGCATGAAGCCGAATTCGACGAAGGGTTGGATGAGCCAGTCGTGGAGGTTCATGGTGAGCCCCACTTTTCCGCCACGCTAGATGCTGCACCACGACCCTCACCCCAACCCTCTCCCGCAAGCGGGAGAGGGAGCGTCTTCTCCCTCTCCACCGTAGTCGCGGGAGAGGGTTGGGGTGAGGGTCGTGGTGCAGCATCTAGCGTGGCGGAAAAGTGGGGCTCACCATGAACCTCCACGACTGGCTCAT
>JBJTHI010000304.1:0-5388 GCA_046094425.1 Burkholderiales bacterium
GCAAGAAAATTGCCGACATCATTGGCGTGATTGACGGCATTGCCTTCCAAACCAACATCCTCGCGCTGAATGCCGCTGTAGAAGCCGCCCGTGCCGGTGAACAAGGCCGGGGTTTTGCGGTGGTGGCCGGTGAAGTGCGCAGCTTGGCAGGTCGTTCCGCCGAAGCGGCCAAAGAGATCAAAACACTGATCGGCGCGTCCGTCGAAAAAGTCGAAGGCGGCTCCCGTTTGGTGGCCGATGCTGGCGACACCATGAAAGAAATTGTGGGCTCGGTGCAGCGCGTGTCCGACATCATTGGTGAGATCACCGCCGCTGCCATGGAACAAAGTGATGGCATCGGCCAAGTCAACAGCTCGGTCGGTCAACTCGACCAAATGACGCAGCAAAACGCGGCCTTGGTAGAACAAAGCGCCGCTGCGGCAGAGAGCCTCAAAGACCAAGCCCACCGCCTGGCCCAAACCGTGGCCACGTTCAAACTGGGCGAGGGCGGCGGTCACGCCTCGGCTGCGGCCTACAAGGCATCAACCTCTGCGAAAGCCGCCGCTCCCAAGCCGGCAGTGAACGAGACCAAAGCAGCTCCCAAATCACAAGTTGCAAGTTCAGCACCTGCCACCAAACCCACGGCTGCAACCACACACGCCCCGGCGCCAGCGGCAGCGCCCGCCCCCGCAGCGGCTGCTCCTGGCGCGGCGGACGATTGGGAAACCTTTTAAAACGCGTTTCTAAACCACGCCTCTGAACCAGATCAGCCACTTCTCAACGTGCATCACTTCAACCATTGACAGCGCCTCACCAGGCCGCCCAAGAGAGGATCTACCCATGGACATGATCAGCGACGCCAAACAAATCGCCAAACACGAGGCGGCCCGCGCAGCCACACTGGGCGGCGAGTTCCTCACCTTCCGTCTCGGTGCCGAGGAATACGGCATCGACATCTTGAAGGTGCAAGAGATTCGCTCTTATGAAAACCCCACCCGCATCGCCAACGCGCCCGAATTCGTCAAAGGTGTGGTGAATCTGCGCGGTGTGATCGTGCCGATTGTTGACCTGCGTTTGAAGCTGGCTTGCGAAACTGCCGAGTACAACAGCTTCACCGTGGTCATTGTGCTCAACGTCAAGGGCCGCGTCGTTGGCGCCGTCGTCGACTCGGTGTCCGACGTGATTGAACTGGGCAAAGACACCGTCAAACCCGCCCCCGAAATGAACACCACGGTGGACACCAGTTTCATCACCGGCATTGGCAGCGTGCAAGGTCGCATGCTGATCTTGATGGACATTGAAGCCTTGATGAGCAGTGCCGACATGGGACTGGTCAACGAGCTGGACGCCTGAGCAAAAGGCGAACACGCGCAGGGGGCTGATTTCAGCCCCGCTTTTGTTTCTGGAGGGGCCCTGCACCATGAATTCCATCAAATCGCTGATCCGCAACTTCACCATTCAATTCCGCATGCAAAGCGCCATCGTGATGGTGGTGCTCGTTCTTGCGGCCGTGGGTGGTGCGGGCTTGCTGGGGATGTCGCACATTAAACACCTGGGTGTGAACGGCGTCGACCATGCCCTGACCGCTAACGACCACCTCACCTCTCTATACAGCGCTTATGGTGATGTGCGGCGTTATGAAAAAGACATCATTTTGAATCGAGAAAATCCAACCAAAGTCGCCGATTACGAAAAGAAATGGCTGGCCGCCGTGGCCACGGTTCGCACTGGCGTGAAGAGCGCCGCCGAAGAGGCGCCTACCGCCACCGCCGCCATTTTGGAGGAGGCAGACAAATTGATGGGCACCTACCAGTCCAAGTTGGAGCCCATCATCAAAGACATCGCCGCCGGGAAGTTTGCCTCGGCAGACGAAGCCGCTGACGCAGTCGATGCTGTCAAAGCAGAGGTTCGCCAAGCACAGCAAAAACTCGCAGAGTTTCAGAAGGCCACCATCTTGCAGGGGCAAAAAGAGATCGCGGCCATTCAGGCCAAAGCCACACAAACTGAGTGGCTGGCGGGCGCAGTAGGGGTGCTGGCGGTATTGATCGTGGTGCCGCTCACGCTGTTGAACTCGTCCTCGATTGTCTCGCCCATTCAACAGGCGCTTGTGGTGTCGCAGCGCATTGCTCAGGGAGACCTGACGCAAACCATAGACGCGCAGGGCAAGGACGAAGCCAGCCAGTTGTTGCGTTCATTGCAGCTCATGCAAGACTCTTTATGCAAGCTGGTGGGTGAGGTGCGACAGTCTTCTGAGAGCATCCAGGTTGCCAGCAGCCAAGTCGCTGCTGGCAACCAAGATTTGAGCGGACGAACCGAAGAAACTGCCTCCAATCTTCAACAAACATCTTCTTCACTGACCCAACTCACTGGCACGGTACGCCAAAGTGCCGATGCGGCGCGCCAAGCCAACCAATTGGCCTCGTCGGCGGCCGAGGTGGCCGCGCGCGGAGGTGAAGTGGTCTCGCAAGTGGTCACGACCATGGACGAAATCAATGCCTCCAGCAAGAAGATTGCCGACATCATTGGCGTGATTGACGGAATTGCCTTCCAAACCAACATCCTGGCGCTGAATGCTGCTGTGGAAGCCGCACGGGCTGGCGAACAGGGCCGTGGTTTTGCCGTGGTGGCCAGCGAGGTGCGCAGCCTGGCGGGGCGCTCTGCTGAAGCGGCCAAGGAGATCAAAACTTTGATTGGCGCGTCGGTCGAAAAGGTCGAGGGCGGCTCTCGCCAGGTGGCCGAGGCAGGCGAAACGATGAAGGAGATCGTGGGCTCGGTGCAGCGTGTCTCCGACATCATCGGCGAGATCAGCGCCGCCGCCATGGAACAAAGCGAAGGCATCGGTCAAATCAACGGCTCGGTGACGCAACTGGATCAAATGACCCAGCAAAACGCTGCCCTGGTCGAACAAAGCGCTACCGCTGCTGAAAGCATGAAAGACCAAGCCAGCAAACTGGCCCAGGTGGTAGGCACCTTCAAATTGCAATAGTGCGTGCTCAACCCATTCATTCAATACACCAAAACGAGCGATCCCCATGAAACTGAACTTTCGGCAAAGCATCGGCGCACTGGCGGCTACGGCCATCGTTGGCGTGGTGATGGTCACATCGCTACAGGCCTTCAGCGCCGCCAGCCAAGCTCGGCAAAGTCGACACGATTTGCTCAAAGCGTCCGTGGAGTCGATGGTGGCGATTGCCGCCGGTTACGAGGCCAAAGCGGCCACGGGAAAGATGAGTGCAGAAGAAGCACAAAACGCAACCAAAGATGCTTTGCGCCAGGCACGTTACGGTGGCCCTGAGGGCAAGTCAGAGTACTTCTACATTTGGTCGATGGAGCGCGTCAACGTGATGCACCCGATCAAACCCGAGTGGGAAGGCAAACAAAAAGCCGATGCCGTGAAAGACGGCGCAGGTCGCATGATCGTGGTGGACATGATCAATACCCTGCAAGCATCGCCGAGCGGCATGGCCTTTGTGGACACCAACTTTCCGCGCCCCGGAGGTACCGAGGCGGTTCCCAAGCTGCAGTACGTGGTGCACTTCAAACCTTGGAACTGGATGATTGGCTCGGGTTTGTACATGGACGACATCAACGCCGCCGTGAAGGACAGGCTGCTGGCCTCTGTGGCTTTGGGCTTGTTGGTCGTGGGCCTGGTGGGTTCTTGCGCTTGGGTGGTCATGCGCAGGGTCATGTCGCAACTCGGGGGTGATCCCGCCCAAGCCCAAGTGGCCATGGAGCAAGTGGCACAAGGCAATTTGTGCATTGACGTGTCCAGCGCAACACCGGGAAGTTTGCTGTTCAGCCTGGATCGCATGGCCCACTCGCTGCGCGACCTGGTGGGCGGCATTCGCCAATCAACAGACAGCATACGCACCGCCAGCACCGAGATTGCCGTAGGCAACCAAGACCTCAGCACCCGAACCGAGCAAACCGCCAGCAATCTTCAGCAAGCGGCATCGGCCATGTCTGAGCTGACCGGCACGGTCAAACAGTCTGCTGACTCGGCGCGTCAAGCCAACCAGCTCGCTTCCTCGGCGGCCGAAGTGGCCCAGCGCGGTGGAGACGCCATGACGCAGGTGGTGAGCACCATGGACGAGATTAAAACCTCCAGTAAAAAAATTGCCGACATCATTGGCGTGATCGACGGCATTGCTTTCCAAACCAACATCCTCGCCCTGAACGCCGCTGTGGAGGCCGCCCGTGCGGGTGAACAAGGCCGGGGCTTTGCCGTGGTGGCCAGTGAAGTCAGAAACCTTGCCGGACGATCCGCTGAAGCGGCCAAGGAAATCAAAACCCTGATCAGCACATCGGTCGAGAAAGTGGAAGGCGGCTCGCTCCAAGTAGCGCAGGCAGGCGAGACCATGAAAGAAATTGTGGGATCGGTGCAGCGTGTCTCGGACATCATCGGTGAGATCAGCGCCGCCGCCATGGAGCAAAGCGAGGGCATAGGCCAAATCAATGGCTCGGTGGTGCAACTGGATCAAATGACACAACAAAACGCCGCCCTGGTTGAACAAAGCGCCGCTGCTGCGGAAAGCATGAAGGACCAAGCCGCCCGGTTGGCCGACGTGGTGGGCACGTTCAAACTCGGGTAATACCCGGGGTTGATGGTCACTTTTTCACCAGCAGCCCCTCAAGTTCTCTGTTCAAAGGCCGAAAACAGACTGAGGGCATGACGTCTCGTGTCTGCCCGCCCCAACCTCCAAATCCTGAAAAGGCCTTGCCATGGACATGATCAACGACGCCAAACAAATCGCCAAGCATGAGGCGGCCCGCGCAGCCACACTGGGTGGTGAGTTCCTCACTTTTCGTTTGGGTGCGGAGGAATACGGCATCGACATTTTGAAGGTGCAAGAAATTCGCTCTTACGAGCAACCCACCCGCATCGCCAATGCACCGGCTTTTGTCAAAGGTGTGGTGAACCTGCGCGGGGTGATCGTACCCATCGTCGATTTGCGTTTGAAACTGTCTTGCGAAACCGCCGAGTACAACAGCTTCACGGTGGTCATCGTGCTCAATGTCAAAGGGCGCGTGGTGGGTGCGGTGGTGGACTCAGTGTCTGACGTGATTGAACTCGGCAAAGACACCGTCAAACCCGCCCCCGAAATGAACACCACCGTGGACACCAGTTTCATCACCGGCATTGGCAGCGTACAAGGCCGCATGCTCATCTTGATGGACATTGAACGTTTGATGAGCAGCACCGACATGGGGCTGATTAACGCGGAAGAGTGAATTAGCTCGCTCCCGTTCGTCATTCCCGCGTAGGCGCACTGCTGTCCGGGAAAAAAGTTGAGCAAGTGGAGGAAGTTGTTGCAGGCATTGGCTGAAAGGGATATATCCCCGAGTGCCAACTCAACAACCAAGCCCGCAACATGTTCAGGATAAGCCGAATTCAAGAACTCATGAAAC
>JBJTHI010000305.1:0-41909 GCA_046094425.1 Burkholderiales bacterium
TTCGTGCGCTCACCGAAGAAACCGGCACCACCATCGACATTGGTGAAGACGGCACCATCACCATTGCGAGCGCGGATGCGGACAAAGCCGCAGCCGCGAAAAAACGCATTGAAGAGATCACCGCCGAAGTGGAAATTGGCAAGGTCTACGAGGGCCCTGTCACGAAGATTTTGGACTTCGGTGCCTTGGTGAACTTGCTGCCTGGCAAAGACGGCTTGCTGCACATCAGCCAAATCGCGCACCAGCGGGTGGAGAAGGTGACGGACTTTTTGAGTGAAGGCCAAATCGTCAAAGTCAAGGTCATGGAGACCGACGAAAAAGGCCGTATCAAGTTGTCGATGAAAGCCTTGATCGAACGCGAAACCCAGCCTGCCGCCCAGGAGTGACGGCTGCGCCCCACTGTTGCCATGAAAGCGATAGAAATTGCGGCCAAGGGCGGCCCCGAGGTGTTGCGCTGGGTGGACCGGCCCGAGCCTGCTTTCGCGGCGGGCGAGGTGTTGATCCGCGTGGCGGCGTCGGGCGTGAACCGTCCTGACGTTTTGCAGCGCAAGGGCCACTATCCACCGCCTGCGGGTGCCAGCGATATTCCCGGTTTGGAAGTGGCGGGCACGGTGGTTGCGGGTGATTCAGTGGCCATGGCAGATGCTGGCGTTGCGGTGGGGCAAGCGGTATGCGCTTTGGTTTCTGGCGGTGGTTATGCGGAATTTTGTACGGCTCCCGCCGTGCAATGCCTGCCTGTTCCTCAGGGATGGAGCTTGGCGCAAGCCGCCAGCCTGCCTGAGACCACCTTCACCGTGTGGTCCAACGTATTTGACCGTGCTCAGTTGCAACCCGGGGAGTGGTTGTTGGTGCACGGGGGCAGCAGCGGTATTGGTGTGACGGCCATTCAAATGGCCAAGGCCCACGGTGCCAAGGTGGTGGTCACGGTAGGTTCTGATGAGAAAGCGGCGGCTTGTTTGGCACTGGGCGCGGATCACGCCATCAACTACCGCAACACTGACTTCGTCCAAGAGGTGCAACGTCTCACATTGCGTCAGGGCGTCAACGTCGTGCTGGACATGGTGGCGGGCCCTTATGTGGCGCGCAACCTCCAGTGTTTGGCTGAAGATGGCCGCGCCGTCATCATCGCCGTTCAAGGCGGCAGCCAGGCGGAGATTGATGCGGGCTTGGTGCTGCGCCGTCGTTTGACGCTCAGTGGTTCTACCTTGCGTGCTCGTTCGGTTGGGTTCAAAGCGGCCATTGCACAAGCGTTGCGTACCAAGGTGTGGCCGTGGCTGGAGCAAGGGCGTATCAAGCCGGTGATTCATCAGCTTTTTGAGGCGCGGCAAGCCGCACAAGCCCATGCGCTGATGGAGTCCAACGCCCACATTGGAAAATTGGTGTTGACCTGGTGAGCCAGGTTCAAGGAGAGATCAATATGCGTCGCAAATTGGTAGTTGGAAATTGGAAGATGAATGGCTCGCGCGCCAGCAATGCCGAGTTGCTGTCGGCTTTGGTGGCCAAAGCGCCTTTTTTGTGCGATGTGGCCGTGTGCGCGCCCAGCCCTTATTTGGCCGACGTGGCCTTGTCCTTGCAAGCCAGTGGCATCGCTTGGGGTGCACAAGATTGTTCCAGCCACGAGGCTGGGGCCTACACCGGCGAAGTCTCTGCCGCCATGCTGGCCGAGTTTGCTTGCCGTTACGTGATCGTGGGGCACTCTGAGCGCCGCGCCCTGCATGGCGAGACTGACCAGTTGGTAGCCGACAAAGCCAAGATCGCCTTGGCCCACAACCTGACTCCCATCGTGTGCGTGGGTGAAACCCTGCAAGAGCGCGAGGCGGGTCAGACCGAAGCCGTGGTCAAACGCCAGCTATCAGCCGTCATTCACACCTTGGCGCATTGCATTTCGCAGGTAGTGGTGGCGTATGAGCCTGTGTGGGCCATAGGGACAGGCAAAACCGCGTCACCGGAACAAGCCCAGGCAGTGCATGCACTCTTACGCCAACAACTGGCGGCGGCTACGCAAAAAGCGGGGCAAATGTCGTTGCTCTACGGCGGCAGCGTGAAGTCCGATAACGCGGCCACCCTGTTTGCCCAAGCCGACATTGACGGCGGATTGATTGGCGGAGCCTCCCTCAAGGCAGCAGATTTTTTGGCGATTGTACATGCCGCACAAGCCACGCAAGCGACCGGTTCTTGAATCAAACCGGGGCGTGCAAGCAACATTTTTTTGGAGTGAAGTGAGATGAACTGGTTGATGAATTTGGTGGTGGTGGTGCAGATTATTTCGGCCATCGTGATGGTGGGCCTGGTGTTGATTCAACACGGCAAGGGCGCAGACATGGGGGCTTCGTTTGGCAGCGGCGCATCCGGCAGTTTGTTTGGCGCTTCGGGCAGCGCGAACTTTTTGTCGCGTTCCACTTCCGCTTGTGCCGCCGTGTTCTTTTGCTGCACCTTGGGTTTGGCTTACCTGGCCAATACCCGTGAGCTGCCCGCAGCAGCCACCAGTGTGCTGGACGCGCCCGCGGCCCCAGCGGCTCCCGCGTCCGGCGCAGCGCAAATTCCGGGCGCTGCACCCATCAGCGTTGTTCCTGCAACACCATCGGTAGCCCCTGCCGCATCAGGTGTGGGCGCGATTCCTAAGCAGTAATCACTGCACCTGGACGACGCTCTTTGATCGGGCCCGTCAACGCGGTGCAGAGTCAAAGAACGTCGCGCTTTCGGGTTAGAATGCGCGGCTGATTTGGAAGGCTGTCCTCGCGCCTTTCGCATGCTTTTTTGCATGGCATGAGCAATTCAGTTTGCTATTCAGCAGTGACACGCCGACGTGGTGAAATTGGTAGACACGCTATCTTGAGGGGGTAGTGGCGAAAGCTGTGCGAGTTCGAGTCTCGCCGTCGGCACCAGATCCGTAAGATCCGCTTCATTCCATTCGCAGCTGCATCGAAAAACCATGAACTTGAGCGAATACCTTCCCGTTATTTTGTTCATCATGGTGGGCATTGCGGTGGGCGTGTTGCCTCAGCTCATTGGTTTTGTCATGGGCCCACGCAAACCCGACGCCGCCAAAAACTCCCCCTACGAATGCGGCTTTGAAGCGTTTGAAGACGCGCGCATGAAGTTCGATGTGCGCTACTACCTGGTGGCCATTCTTTTCATCTTGTTCGACCTGGAAATTGCCTTTCTCTTCCCTTGGGCGGTTTCCTTGAAAGAGATTGGCCCCACCGGCTTTTGGGCCATGATGGTTTTCTTGGGCATTCTGGTCGTGGGTTTTGTTTATGAATGGAAGAAGGGCGCACTCGATTGGGAGTAGCAGTGGTGCCCCTCGGCCAACGAGTACGTTGGCCGATCCCCCGAGGGGATGCGGGTCGGCTTGGGGCGGCCCGGCGCTCGGCCCGAAAGCGTTGTTGCAGCAAAGGTTTTTGTGATGGGAATTGAAGGCGTACTCAAAGAAGGTTTCGTGACCACGAGTTTGGACGCAGTCATCAACTGGTCCAAGACGGGTTCTTTGTGGCCCATGACCTTCGGTCTGGCTTGCTGCGCCGTGGAAATGATGCATGCGGGAGCGGCGCGTTACGACATGGATCGTTTTGGCATGTTGTTCCGCCCCAGTCCGCGCCAAAGTGACTTGATGATTGTGGCGGGCACGCTGTGCAACAAAATGGCCCCCGCCTTGCGTAAGGTCTATGACCAAATGGCGGAGCCGCGTTGGGTTTTGTCCATGGGCTCCTGCGCTAATGGCGGCGGTTACTACCACTACAGCTATTCCGTCGTGCGCGGCTGCGACCGCATCGTGCCGGTGGACGTTTACGTTCCCGGCTGCCCCCCCACGGCGGAGGCTTTGCTCTACGGCGTCTTGCAGTTGCAAGCCAAAATTCGCCGCGAAAACACGATTGCACGTTGAGAGCGACCCAGCATGACCAAACTCAACACACTGAAAGCGGCGCTCGAAACCGTTTTGGGCGATCGGATCAAAAGTCTTCTCACAGATCGCGGTGAACTCACCCTCACCGTCTCAGCAGCAGACTACATCGCCGTGGCAACCACTTTGCGTGACCACGCAAGTTTGAAGTTTGAGCAACTCATCGACCTGTGCGGCGTGGACTACTCCAGTTTCAAAGACCAAGCCTGGGACGGTGCGCGGTTTTGCGTGGTGTCCCACCTACTGTCGGTGAGTTTGAACTGGCGTTTGCGCTTGAAAGTGTTTTGCCCTGACGACGACATGCCCGTGGTGGCCTCGGTCAACCCCGTGTGGAGTGCGGCCAATTGGTTTGAGCGCGAAGCCTTTGATCTGTACGGCATTATTTTTGAAGGGCATGAGGATTTGCGCCGCATCCTCACTGACTACGGTTTCATCGGCCACCCCTTCCGCAAAGACTTCCCCACCTCGGGCCATGTCGAAATGCGCTATGACGCCGAACAAAAACGAGTCATCTACCAGCCCGTGACGATAGAGCCCCGCGACATCACGCCTCGCATCATCCGCGAAGACAACTACGGTGGTTTGCACTGATGGCCGAAATTAAGAACTACACCCTCAACTTCGGGCCGCAACACCCGGCCGCCCACGGCGTGCTGCGCCTGGTGTTGGAACTCGACGGCGAGGTCATCCAGCGCGCCGACCCCCATATTGGCCTGTTGCACCGCGCCACCGAAAAGCTGGCCGAAAGCAAAACCTATATTCAATCGCTACCCTACATGGACAGGCTGGACTATGTGTCCATGATGTGCAACGAGCACGCCTACTGCCTGGCCATAGAAAAACTGCTGGGTGTGGACGTGCCCCTGCGCGCCCAGTACATCCGGGTGATGTTCTCTGAGATCACGCGCTTGCTCAACCACTTGCTCTGGGTGGGTTGCCACGGCCTGGATTGCGGTGCGATGAACATCTTCATCTACGCCTTCCGTGAGCGCGAAGATTTGTTCGACATGTACGAGGCCGCTTCCGGCGCGCGCATGCACGCAGCTTATTTCCGCCCAGGCGGTGTGTACCGCGAACTACCCGACACCATGCCGCAGTACCGCGCCTCCAAGGTGCGCAACGCGCGCACGATGGCGCAGTTGAACGAGAACCGCCAAGGGTCGCTGCTTGATTTCATTGACGATTTCACCCAGCGTTTCCCCAAGTGCGTGGACGACTACGAAACCCTGCTCACCGACAACCGCATTTGGAAGCAGCGCACCGTGGGCATTGGTGTGGTCACGCCCGAGCGTGCGCTCAGCCTCGGTTTCACCGGCGCTATGCTGCGCGGCTCTGGCATCGCTTGGGATTTGCGCAAGCAGCAACCCTATGACGTTTATGCCCAGATGGATTTCGATGTGCCTGTGGGCGTGAACGGCGACACCTACGACCGCTACCTGGTGCGCATGGAAGAAATGCGCCAGAGCAACCGCATCATCAAACAGTGTGTGGACTGGCTGCGTGCCAACCCTGGCCCCGTCATCACCGCCAACCACAAAGTGGCCCCGCCTTCGCGTGTCGAAATGAAGTCGAGCATGTAAGAGATCATCCACCACTTCAACCTCTTCACCGTAGGTTTCGACGTGCCCGAGGGTGAAGCCTATGCGGCGGTGGAGCATCCCAAGGGCGAGTTTGGCATTTACATCGTCAGCGACGGGGCCAACAAACCGTATCGGTTGAAGATTCGCGCCCCTGGTTTTGCCCACCTGGCCGCGCTGGACGAAATGTCGCGTGGCCACATGATTGCTGACGCCGTGGCTGTGATCGGCACCATGGACATTGTGTTTGGAGAAATAGATCGATGAGCGCCACAGCCATGGCCCCGGCCTCTGTCACCCCTGCCTTGACCGACGACATGCGTCGTCGCTTCGACCGCGAAGTGGCGAAATACCCTGCCGACCAAAAACAGTCTGCCGTCATGGCCTGTTTGACCATCGTTCAACAAGAGCGTGGTTTTGTGTCGATCGAGAGCGAAAAGCAAGTGGCTGACTACCTCGGCATGCCGCCCATCGCTGTGCATGAAGTCACCACCTTCTACAACATGTACAACCAGCAGCCCGTAGGGCGCTACAAGTTGAACGTGTGTACCAATTTGCCCTGCCAGTTGCAGGACGGCCAACAAGCGCTGGAACATGTGTGCAAGAAGCTGGGCATTGAAGAGGGCGGTACCACGGCCGATGGTGTGTTCACCGTGCAAAAAAGTGAGTGCCTCGGCGCCTGTGCCGATGCACCGGTGATGCTGGTGAACGATTTGCAAATGTGCAGTTTCATGAGTAACGAGCGGCTCGATGAACTGCTTGACGTGTTGAAGGCCGCGCCTTCTTCCTCTCGCTAAAGCCCAAGAGGCAACAACGATGCTGGATTTGCGCAAATTTCAAGCCACAGGCAACGAGACCTGTTTCCACGGCCGCCACTTGCAGCCGCAAATTTTTGCCGATTTGAATGGCAGCAACTGGCGTTTGGCCGACTACGAAAAGCGCGGCGGCTACCAAGCGCTGCGCAAAATTTTGGGCAAAGATGGCGGGGAGGGGATGACCACCGACCAAGTCATCGCCGAAGTCAAAACCTCGGCCCTGCGGGGCCGTGGCGGCGCGGGTTTCCCAACCGGCCTGAAGTGGAGCTTCATGCCGCGCCAGTTCCCCGGTGCCAAATACCTGGTTTGCAATTCCGACGAAGGCGAGCCCGGCACCTGCAAAGACCGCGACATCATGATGTTCAACCCCCACATCGTGATCGAGGGCATGATCATCGCCGCCTATGCCATGGGCATTCGCGTGGGCTACAACTACATTCACGGCGAAATTTTCGAGGTCTATCAGCGTTTTGAAGAAGCCTTAGAAGAAGCACGTGCTGCGGGTTATTTGGGCGATAACATTCTGGGCTCCACCCACAGCTTTCAGCTTCACGCCTCGCACGGATTTGGCGCTTACATCTGCGGTGAAGAAACCGCCTTGCTGGAATCACTCGAAGGCAAAAAAGGCCAGCCGCGTTTCAAGCCGCCTTTCCCTGCCAGTTACGGGCTTTATGGCAAACCCACCACCATCAACAACACCGAGACCTTTGCGGCGGTGCCCTGGATCATTCGCAACGGCGGCCAGGCTTATCTGGAAGTGGGCAAACCCAACAACGGTGGTACCAAGCTGTACTCAGTGTCGGGCGATGTCGAGCGTCCCGGTAACTATGAAATTCCTTTGGGCACGCCTTTCTCCAAACTGTTGGAGTTGGCCGGTGGTGTGCGCAAAGGGCGCACCTTGAAAGCTGTGATTCCGGGTGGCTCGTCTGCACCCGTGCTGCCTGCCTCCATCATGATGGAATGCACCATGGACTACGACAGCATCGCCAAAGCTGGTTCCATGCTGGGCTCCGGTGCCGTCATCGTGATGGACGACTCGCGCTGCATGGTGAATTCGCTGCTTCGCTTGTCCTACTTCTACATGCACGAAAGCTGCGGCCAGTGCACACCTTGCCGTGAAGGCACGGGTTGGCTCTACCGCATGGTGGAGCGCATTGCCCACGGCCAAGGCCGCAAAGAGGATATTGACCTGCTCAATTCTGTGGCTGACAACATTCAGGGCCGCACGATTTGTGCGCTGGGTGATGCAGCCGCCATGCCGGTGCGCGCCATGATCAAACACTTCCGCGATGAGTTCATACACCTCATCGAACACAAGACCAACAAGGTGCTGGGGCCGCTGAATAAAGCCGCCCACACACTTGAGGCGGCCGAGGCTTGAGATGATTGAAATTGAACTCGACGGCAAAAAAGTAGAGGTGCCTGAGGGCAGCGTGGTCATGCACGCCGCTGACAAGGCGGGCACCTACATTCCGCATTTTTGTTATCACAAGAAGTTGTCGATTGCCGCCAACTGCCGCATGTGTTTGGTGGACATTGAAAAAGCCCCTAAACCCATGCCTGCCTGCGCCACGCCGGTGACGCAGGGCATGATTGTTCGCACCAAGAGCGAAAAAGCCATCAAGGCCCAGCAATCGGTGATGGAGTTTTTGCTCATCAACCACCCGCTGGACTGCCCCATTTGCGACCAAGGCGGCGAATGCCAGTTGCAAGACCTGGCCGTGGGTTATGGCGGCTCGGCTTCACGCTACCAAGAAGAAAAGCGCGTGGTCTTCCACAAAGACGTAGGCCCGCTCATCTCCATGCAAGAGATGAGCCGCTGCATCCACTGCACCCGCTGCGTGCGTTTTGGCCAAGAAGTGGCAGGCGTGATGGAGCTGGGCATGATCCATCGTGGCGAGCACTCCGAGATCACCACGGTGGTGGGCGACACCGTGGACTCCGAACTCTCGGGCAACATGATTGATATCTGCCCCGTGGGCGCGCTCACCAGCAAACCCTTCCGCTACAGTGCCCGCACCTGGGAGTTGTCGCGTCGCAAGAGTGTGAGCCCACACGACAGCACGGGTGCCAACCTGATTGTTCAAGTGAAGAACAACAAGGTGATGCGTGTGGTGCCGTTGGAAAATGAAGAAGTCAACGAGTGCTGGATCGCCGACCGCGACCGTTTCTCCTACGAGGCCTTGAACAGCGACGAGCGCCTGACCTCGCCGATGATTAAACAAGGCGGGCAGTGGAAGAACGTGGGCTGGACCGAGGCGCTGGAATACGTGGCGCGTGGTTTGAGTCACATCAAGGCCGACCACGGCGCGAGCAGCATCGGTGCTTTGGCTGCACCGCACAGCACGGTGGAAGAGTTGCACTTGCTCTCGCAATTGATGCGTGGCCTCGGCAGCGAAAACATCGACCACCGTCTGCGCCATACTGATTTCACCGCGCCGGAAGGTATTCGTTGGCTCGGCACTTCGATTGCATCACTGAGTGAATTGCAGCGAGTGCTGGTGGTGGGTTCTTTCTTGCGAAAAGACCATCCGCTGTTTGCGCAGCGCCTGCGCCAAGCGGCAAAAAAGGGCGCGCAAATTCACAGCCTGCATGCTCTGCATGACGACTGGTTGATGCCGGTGGCCCAGCACCTGGTTGCTGCGCCCGCCGAGTGGGTGCCGGTGCTTGCCCAAGTGGCCAGCAGTGTGGCGGCCAGCAAAGGCATTGCTGCGCCTTGGGCCGCCGTGGCCAGCCCTGCCGCGCAAGCCATTGCAACTTCTTTGCTCAGTGGCGAGCGCAAAGCCATTTTGCTGGGCAACACCGCCGCCCAGCACCCCCAGGCCAGTGCGTTGCTCACCGTGGCGAATTGGATCGCTGAACAAACCGGTGCCACGGTGGGTTACCTCACCGAAGCCGGCAACACGGTGGGCGCGCACTTGGTGAATGCGCTGCCGGGAGCGGGTGGACTGAACGCGGGTCAAATGTTGGCCAGCCCCAAACTCAAAGCCTGTGTGCTGCTGAATGTAGAACCCGCTTTGGATGTGGCCGACCCGCAGACCGCACTCAGCAGTTTGCAAGCCGCAGAAATGGTGGTGGCCTTAACGCCGTTCAAGAATGTGGCCCTGGACGTGGCCGATGTGCTTTTGCCCATTGCACCCTTCACCGAAACCTCCGGCACCTTGGTGAACGCCGAAGGCCGGGTGCAAAGTTTCCACGGGGTGGTCAAGCCTTTGGGCGACACCCGCCCGGCTTGGAAGGTGCTGCGTGTGCTGGCCAACATGCTGAACTTGCCGGGTTTTGATTTTGAAACCTCGGAAGAGGTTCGCGCTCAAGCCTTGGGGGATGTGACCACCGCGGCGTCTACCGTGCCTGCCCGTTTGAGCAACCGCTCCACGGCCCCCGTTCAAGCGCCCACCGCACCAGCCGGTTTGCAGCGTTTGGCCGATGTGCCCATCTATGCCACCGATGCCGTGGTGCGCCGCGCCTCGTCGTTGCAACTCACAGCCGACGCACGTGCGGTGGCAGTGGGCGTGGGCACGGCACTGTGGAATGAATTGAACCTGAGCGTGGGTAGCCAGGTGCGTGTCACCCAAGGTGGGGCGTCTGCGGTCTTGTCTGCGCGGTTGGATGCCAGCCTGGCGGCGCAGGTGGTGCGTGTGCCTGCCGGTTTGGCTGCCACTGCGCTCGGCGCGCAATTTGGCGCGGTGCGTTTGGAGAAGGTGTGAGGCCAAACCATGTTTGAAATCATTCAACAATTTCTTCATTGGTTGGTGACCAATCCGGTGACATGGACGCTGATGAAAATCGTCGCCCTCGTGCTGCCCTTGATGATTTGCGTGGCCTACCTCACGCTGTGGGAGCGCAAAGCCATCGGCTGGACACAAATTCGCCCGGGCCCCAACCGCGTGGGCCCCTTGGGTTTGTTGCAACCCATTGCCGATGCGGTCAAGCTCATCTTCAAAGAAATCATCGTGCCCACGGCGGCCAGCAAAGGGCTGTTCTTGTTGGCCCCAGTGATGACCATCATGCCCGCGCTCGCCGCTTGGGCCGTCGTGCCGTTTGGGCCGGATGCGGCGCTGTCCAACATCAACGCCGGTTTGCTGTTCTTGATGGCCATCACATCGATGGAGGTCTACGGCGTCATCGTGGCCGGTTGGGCCTCCAACTCCAAATACGCTTTCCTCGGTGCCTTGCGCGCCTCGGCGCAAATGGTGAGTTATGAGATTGCCATGGGCTTTTGTCTGGTGGTGGTGCTCATGGTGTCGGCCAGTCTGAACATGACCGACATCGTCATGGGTCAAGGCAAAGGCTGGTTCGCTGACCACGGTTGGTCGTTCTTGAGCTGGAACTGGCTACCCCTGCTGCCCATCTTCGTCGTCTATGTGATTGCGGGCATTGCCGAAACCAACCGCCACCCCTTTGACGTGGTGGAGGGCGAATCAGAAATCGTGGCCGGACACATGGTGGAGTACTCCGGCATGTCCTTCGCCATGTTCTTCTTGGCTGAGTACGCCAACATCATTCTCATCTCGGTGTTGGCCGCCACCATGTTCATGGGGGGGTGGATCGCGCCAGTGTCTTTCTCGGTGTTCGGCATGACCACGCCGCAGTGGATCGCAGACACCATGTGGTTCTGGAACTGGTTCTGGTTGTTCGCCAAAACCTTTGTCGTCGCCACCTTGTTCCTGTGGGTGCGTGCCACCTTCCCACGTTTCCGCTACGACCAAATCATGCGCTTGGGCTGGAAAATTTTCATCCCCGTGACCTTGGTTTGGTTGGTCGTCATCGGCCTGTGGATGCAAACCCCGTACAACATTTGGAAGTGAATGAGCCCCCCATGAGTTCACTGTCCTTACCGCACGTCGTCACAAAGGTCGTTCTATGAGTGCCGTCGCCACGCTCAAACAAACCCTCTCCAGCTTCATGCTCTTTGAACTCTTCAAAGGCATGGCGCTTACCGGCAAGCATTTCTGGTCGCGCAAGATCACGGTGCAGTTCCCCGAAGAAAAAACACCGCAAAGCCCGCGTTTTCGTGGACTGCACGCGCTACGCCGGTACGACAACGGTGAGGAGCGTTGCATTGCCTGCAAATTGTGCGAGGCGGTTTGCCCGGCCATGGCCATCACGATTGAGAGTGATGTGCGCATTGATGGTTCGCGCCGCACCACACGCTACGACATCGACCTCACCAAATGCATCTTCTGCGGTTTCTGCGAAGAAAGCTGCCCGGTGGACTCCATCGTTGAAACCCATATTTTTGAGTACCACGGCGAAAAACGTGGCGACCTGTACTTCACCAAAGACATGTTGCTGGCCGTGGGTGACCGTTACGAAAAAGAAATCGCAGCCAACAAGGAGGCGGACGCTCGCTACCGCTGACCTGGGACGGCGTTGGTGCTTGTGTTTCAAAGCGCCAGCACCAACGCCAGGCCAGCCGTGCTGATCCACAAGCCCATGAATACCACTTCGGCACTCTTCTACGTTTTCTCGGCAGTGTTGTTGTTTGCTGCCTTCCGTGTCATCACCGCGCGCAGCCCAGCGCATGCCGCGCTGTATCTGGTGCTGGCGTTTTTCACCGCTTCTTGTTTGTGGATCTTGCTGCAAGCCGAGTTCTTGGCCATCTCCTTGGTGCTGGTTTATGTGGGCGCGGTGATGGTGCTCTTCCTCTTCGTGGTGATGATGCTGGACATCAAAGTGGAAGGTCTGCGCAAGGGTTTTTGGAAACACTTCCCTTTGGCGGCCTTCGTTGGTGTGATCATCGCTCTTGAGATGGCAGCGGTCTTACTCGGTGGCTTTGAATTGAAAGACGCACCTGTGTTGGATGCCGAAGCGCTCAAGCTCGGCAATACCAAGTTGCTCGGCATTGAGATTTACACCCAATATCTCTACCCCCTGCAAATCGCGGCGGTGCTGTTGCTGGTGGCCATCATCGCGGCCATCGCTTTGACTTTGCGTCGGCGCAAGGACTCCAAATACATCAACCCGTCCGAACAGGTTCTCGCCAAGAAAGCCGATCGTGTGCGTTTGGTGAAGATGCAGCCCACGGTGGAGTTGCCTGACCCACCCGCTGATCCACAGCTTCCAGCCGCAGGAGACAAAAAATGAGCGGCGCGGCCATGACCTCCCTCGCCCTGGGCCACTACCTGTCGGTGGGCGGCATTCTTTTTGCGCTGTCGGTGATAGGC
Organism: Burkholderiales bacterium; assembly: GCA_046094425.1. GTDB lineage: Bacteria > Pseudomonadota > Gammaproteobacteria > Burkholderiales > Burkholderiaceae_C > JANPCX01. The sequence continues at coordinate 12,461 of JBJTHI010000305.1, forward strand.
ATTTTTCTCAACCGCAAAAACCTCATCGTGCTGTTGATGGCCATTGAGTTGATGTTGCTCGCTGTCAACCTGAACTTCATCGCCTTCTCCCATTACCTGGGCGATATGGCCGGACAGGTGTTCGTATTTTTCATACTCACCGTGGCCGCTGCCGAGTCGGCCATCGGCTTGGCGATTTTGGTGGTGCTCTTCCGCAACCGGGCCAGCATCAATGTGGACGAGATGGACACCCTCAAGGGTTAAGTAGACATGGCGACAACAGAACTCTCCACTAATCTGCTGCTCACCGTTGCGCTGGCTCCCTTGGTGGGGGCCATTGCAGCAGGCTTTTTTGGCAAGGCCATAGGTCGCGCAGGCGCGCACAGCATCACCATCTTGGGCGTGCTCATCTCCTTCATTCTCTCGGTCATCACCCTCAAAGACGTGGCCATGGACGGCGCACGTTTCAACGCCACGATTTACGAGTGGATGGTGCTGGGTGGTTTGAAGATGGAGGTCGGCTTTTTGATCGACCCGCTCTCGGCCATGATGATGTGTGTGGTGACCTTTGTCTCGTTGATGGTTCACATCTACACCATCGGCTACATGAAGGACGACCCCGGCTACCAGCGTTTCTTCAGCTACATCTCGCTCTTCACCTTCTCCATGTTGATGCTGGTCATGAGCAACAACATGCTCCAGCTCTTCTTCGGCTGGGAGGCTGTAGGCTTGGTGTCTTACTTGCTCATCGGCTTTTGGCACAACAAACCCACGGCCATCTTCGCCAACATGAAGGCGTTTTTGGTCAACCGGGTGGGCGACTTTGGTTTCATCTTGGGCATAGGCCTCATCGTCGCTTATGCAGGCACCCTGAACTACACCGAAGCATTTGCCAAGGCACCTGATCTCGCCACCATGCTGTTCCCAGGCACGGAGTGGATGCTCATCACCGTGATTTGCATTTGCCTCTTCGTTGGCGCTATGGGTAAAAGCGCGCAGTTCCCCTTGCATGTGTGGCTGCCCGATTCGATGGAAGGCCCCACGCCCATCTCGGCGTTGATTCACGCTGCGACGATGGTGACAGCGGGCATCTTCATGGTGGCGCGCATGTCGCCGCTGTTTGAGCTGTCGGATACCGCCTTGAGTTTTGTGTTGGTGATTGGTGCCATCACCGCCCTCTTCATGGGTTTCATGGGCATCATCCAAAACGACATCAAGCGCGTGGTGGCGTATTCCACTTTGTCGCAACTGGGTTATATGACGGTGGCCCTGGGCGTGTCGGCCTACTCGGTGGCGGTGTTCCACTTGATGACGCATGCTTTTTTCAAAGCGCTGCTCTTCCTGGCGGCGGGCTCGGTCATCATCGGCATGCACCACGACCAAGACATCCGCAACATGGGTGGCTTGCGCAAGTACATGAAGATCACCTGGATCACCTCCTTGCTCGGCTCCTTGGCTTTGATCGGCACGCCGCTGTTCTCCGGCTTTTATTCCAAAGACAGCATCATCTTGGCCGTGGAAGCCAGCCAGTTGTGGGGCTCAGGTTTTGCCAAGTTCGCGGTGATTGCGGGCGTGTTCGTCACCGCCTTCTATTCCTTCCGCATGTACTTTTTGGTTTTCCACGGCAAGGAAAATTTCCGCCATAAACCCTTCCCTGGTGAGCACGACCACCATGAGGATCATGACAACCACGATGGTCACCATGAACCGCACGTGCCGCACGAATCACCCTGGGTGGTGACGCTGCCTCTGGTCTTATTGGCTGTGCCCTCGGTGCTGATTGGTTACTACACCATCTCACCCATGTTGTTCGCGGGTTTCTTTGATGGTGCGATCTTCGTTGACGCCAGCAAACACCCTGCCATGCAGCAACTTGCCGAACACTTCCACGGTGCTTGGGCCATGGCCTTGCATGGCGTGCAAACCTTGCCGTTCTGGCTGGCGGTGGCGGGCGTGGCGACGGCTTATTGGTTCTACATGCTTCAGCCCAGCATTCCTGCGGCCATCAAAGCGCGCACGGCTTTCATTAACCGCGTGCTTGAAAACAAGTACTACTTCGACTGGTTCAATGAAAACGTACTGGCTGCTGGGGCTCGCCTCTTGGGCCGTGGTTTGTGGAAGGGTGGCGATCAAGCCGTGATCGACGGTGTGCTGATCAACGGCTCGGCCAGCAGCGTGGGCAGTTTGGCGACCGTGATGCGTTTGCTGCAAACCGGGCATTTGTTCTGGTATGCGCTGGTGATGATTTTGGGTGTCATTGGTTTGATGACATGGCAGTTGTGGCCCTATTTGGGCAACTTGCTTGGCCGCTAATAACAAGCACCCCGGAGAATAAAAAAATGGGATTGTTGAGTCTTGCCATTTGGTTGCCCATCGTTAGCGGCATGCTTTTGCTCGTCTTGGGGCGTGATGAGCATGCGCCCGTGGCCCGCTGGATGGCGCTGATTGCGGCGGTGGTCAGTTTTCTCGTCACCTTGCCCTTGATCACCGGCTTTGACAACTCCACAGCGGCCATGCAGTTCGTTGAAAAATTGCAGTGGATCGACCGCTTCAACGTGAACTACCACCTCGGAGTCGATGGTATTTCGGTGTGGTTCGTGCTGCTCACGGCCTTCATCACCATCATCGTCGTGGTTGCGGGCTGGGAAGTCATCACCGAGCGCGTGAACCAGTACATGGGTGCGTTTTTGATTCTCTCGGGCATCATGATCGGCGTATTCACTGCGCTGGACGGCCTGCTGTTTTATGTGTTCTTTGAAGCCACCTTGATCCCGATGTACATCATTATCGGCGTGTGGGGCGGGCCACGCCGGGTGTATGCGGCGTTCAAATTTTTCCTTTACACCTTGGCCGGTTCGCTCTTGATGTTGCTGGCCTTGCTCTACCTGTACTTCAAGTCGGGCGGCAGTTTTGACATCCTCACCTGGCATCAACTGCCCCTGCCCATGTCGGTGCAGACCTTGCTGTTCTTTGCCTTCTTTGCCGCCTTTGCTGTCAAGGTACCGATGTGGCCCGTCCACACCTGGTTGCCCGATGCCCACGTGGAAGCGCCCACGGGCGGTTCGGTGGTGCTGGCGGCCATCATGCTCAAGCTGGGGGCTTATGGTTTCTTGCGTTTTTCCATGCCGGTGACGCCCGACGCGGCGCATGAATGGGCTTGGTTCATCGTGGCGTTGTCGCTGATTGCGGTGGTCTACATCGGCCTCGTCGCCCTGGTGCAGCAGGACATGAAAAAGCTGGTGGCCTACTCCTCCATCGCCCACATGGGTTTTGTGACCCTGGGGTTTTTCATGTTCAACGAGCTCGGCGTGTCGGGCGGCTTGGTGCAAATGATTTCCCACGGTTTTGTCTCGGGCGCCATGTTTTTGTGCATCGGCGTGCTTTACGACAGAGTTCATTCGCGTGAAATTGCCAGCTATGGCGGCGTGGTCAACACCATGCCCACCTTCACCGCGTTTGCGGTGTTTTTTGCCATGGCCAACTGCGGCTTGCCTGCTACTGGCGGTTTTGTGGGCGAGTGGATGGTGATTTTGGGCACCGTCAAAGTGAACTTCTGGTTGGGCGCTTTGGCAGCCACCGCCTTGGTTTTTGGTGCGGCCTACACCTTGTGGATGGTCAAGCGGGTTTACTTTGGCCCCATTGCCAACGACGACGTGAGGGCACTTACCGACCTCAACACGCGCGAATTCTTCATGATGGCCGTGTTGGCCGTGGCCGTGCTGTGGATGGGCGTCTATCCCAAGCCCTTCACCGACACCATGCATGTCTCAGTGACCGAGCTGCTCAAGCACGTGTCCATCTCCAAACTGCCTTGAGCGCACCCCGCAAGACACACCATGAACGAAATGAACTGGCCCTCCATCTACCCGCAACTGGCCTTGCTGTGTTTTGCGCTGGTCATTGCGTTGGCTGATTTGTGGTTGACGGACGAACGCCGCACCACCACCTACTGGCTCACCCAACTCTCTTTGGCCGTGGTGGCTGGCTTGTACCTCTACTTTGCCAACGAAGGCCGGGTGCAAGAAGGCATGCAGGGCATGGTGGTGTCGGATCCATTGGGCAACTTGCTCGGCTTCTTCGCCTGCATAGCCACCATGGTGACCTTGGCTTATGCGCGCCCCTATGCTGGCGAGCGCGATCTGCTCAAAGGCGAACTCTTCACCTTGGCCCTGTTCTCGTTGCTGGGCATCTGCGTCATGCTCTCAGCCAACAACTTCTTGGTGATTTACCTCGGCCTGGAGTTGATGAGTTTGTCGCTCTATGCCCTCACCGCCTTGCGCCGTGACCATGCCATTTCCACTGAAGCGGCCATGAAGTACTTTGTGCTGGGCGCTTTGGCCAGCGGCTTCTTGCTTTACGGTTTGTCCATGATGTACGGTGCCACCGGCACGCTGGACATAGACGATGCCTTCAAAGCCATAGGCTCGGGCCAAATCAACAAGTCGGTGCTGATTTTTGGCCTGGTGTTTGTGGTGGCCGGTTTGGGTTTCAAGCTGGGCGCTGCGCCCTTCCACATGTGGGTGCCCGATGTCTACCAAGGCGCACCCACGGCGGTCACCTTGCTCATTGGTGGCGCGCCCAAACTGGCAGCCTTCGCCATCATGATGCGTTTGCTGGTGGACGGCATGCTGGGCTTGGCGATTGACTGGCAACAAATGCTGGTGGTGCTCTCCTTGGCATCCATGACGCTCGGCAACCTGGCGGCCATTGCGCAAACCAACATCAAACGCATGTTGGCCTACTCCACCATTGCCCACATGGGTTTCATGTTGCTCTCCATGACCAGCGGCGTGGTTCATAACAATGCCTTCTCGGCGGTGAATTCCTACGCCTCGTCCATGTTCTACATGGTCACCTATGTGCTCACCACACTGGGCACCTTCGGCATGGTGATGCTGCTCTCGCGCAAAGGGTTTGAGAGCGAGCACATTGACGACTTCAAAGGTTTGGCACGCCGCAGCCCCTGGTACGCCATGGTCATGGCCATCTTCATGTTTTCTTTGGCGGGCATTCCGCCCACCGTGGGTTTCTACGCCAAACTCAGTGTCTTGCAGGCCTTGGTTACCACCAATGTCGAGGCTTATTTGTGGCTGGCCGGTGCGGCGGTGCTCTTGTCTTTGATCGGCGCTTATTACTACCTGCGTGTGGTCAAGGTGATGTTCTTTGATGAGCCGCGCGAAACCTCGCCTTTGAGCAGCCCCAGCGACGTGCGGGTGCTGCTGTCACTCAACGGCGCGGCGGTGCTGGTGCTGGGCCTCCTCCCGAGCGGCCTCATGACCTGGTGCGCCCAGGTCATCGGCAAGTCCTTCGGTAGCTGACGTTCATGCTTGGAACCACAGGCGCGGCCTACAGCGTCTTGCTGCTGGCTGTGCTGGCGGCGAATTTGCCGTTTTTCTCCGAACGCATTCTGTTGCTTGGCCCACGCCGCGCGCCCAAGGCGTTGGGCTGGCGTTTGCTCGAGTTGATCTTGCTGGGTGGCATCACACTGGGTTTGGGCATTCTTTTGGAAACCCGCCTCGGCCAGCGGCACGTGCAAGGTTGGGAGTTTTACGCGGCTTTTGTTTTTTTGTTCATCACCTTTGCTTTTCCGGGCTTTGTTTGGCGCTATTTGAGAAGGTCACACGATGGCTGACTCGAAAGCCAACGACAGCCATCTGCGTGAAACCCCGGTGGAGAGCCGCCAGGTGTATCAAGGCCACTTCCTGGACGTGCGCTGCGACCAAGTGCTCCTGCCCAGTGGGGTTCTGGCACAGCGTGAATACATACGCCACCCCGGCGCAGTCATGATTGTTCCTCTGTTGGATGATGGCCGCGTGGTGATCGAGCACCAGTTCCGCTATCCCTTGAACCGTGTCATGGTCGAGTTTCCCGCTGGCAAGCTAGATGCCGGCGAGCCGCCTTTGCTCTGCGCCATTCGAGAGCTGCGCGAAGAAACCGGCTACAGCGCCAGCCAGTGGGCACGCGCTGGCATTCTGCACAACGCCATTGCCTATTCCAACGAAGGTATTGAGGTGTGGTTTGCACGCGGCTTGCAAGCCGGAGCCCGCCACCTGGACGATGGCGAGTTTTTAGACGTAAGCACCAGCACGTTGGAAGCCTTGGAAGAACAAGCCCGCAGCGGCGAGTTGACCGACGCCAAAACTTTGATCGGCCTGCTGTGGCTGCGCCATTGGCGAGATGGCCGCTGGCCCCTGGATTGGCAAACCCCTGATGCGCAAACCGTGAATTCAGTCCAAGCACGCTGAATCGCTCTGCCCGACAATCAATCCATGAAAGTTCTGAATCTGCGCTGCGCCCACGACCACCGCTTTGAAGGTTGGTTTTCCCATGAAGACGATCTGGCGCAGCAAACCAAAAATGGCTTGCTCACTTGCCCCCTGTGCGGCGACGCCCAAATTCAGCGCCTGCCCAGCGCACCGCGTTTGAACCTGGGTGCAGTTGCGCCTGCGACCGAACCCGTCGCGTCCGCAGAAGACTCCAACCAAGTGGTTTCGTCGTCGCAAACGAGCGACCTGCGTCCTGTGGTGTCAGACGCGTCGCACGCCGACGCGTCCAAGCAGGCCATGCAAACCCTGTGGTTACAAGCCGTGCAACACGTCATGGCCCACACCACCGACGTGGGCGACCGTTTCCCCGAAGAAGCACGTCGCATTCATTACGGCGAAGAGCCACACCGCCCGATACGCGGCCAGGCCTCCCAAGAAGAGGTGGCTGCACTGCACCAAGAGGGCATAGAACTCATGGCTTTGCCCATTCCCGCTGCCCTCAAAGGGCCGGTGCAGTAAGTGCGCCTCTGAACTCTGAGGGACAATCGCCCCTCAGGCCATCCACACAGCCCGGGTGGTGAAATTGGTATACACAGCGGACTTAAAATCCGCCGCTTCCTGAAAAGGGGCGTACGGGTTCGACCCCCGTCCCGGGCACCAAGTTTGATGCGCCTTCCAGCGCCACGCTGGCGTCGAGTTCCAGCCACTGGCACGCGAGTGCAAGCAGCGTTGTCGCGTCTGCACTGCTTTCAAACCGCAAACCCGGCTCGGACGGTTTTGTTGGAGGCAGGGATTGCAAGCGACGCGCCACCTCCTTGGCAACTGCCTGCGCGGTGTCCACGATCACAACGCCTGGCCCCATGGCCTGCTGAATCACATCCTGCACAAACGCATAGTGGGTGCAGCCCAATACGACGGTGTCAACGCCTGCGGCTTGGAGTGGCGCGCAATGGTGACGCACCAGCTCGATGACCTCGGGTGAATGCAAATCGCCGGTTTCAATGGCCCGCGCCAAGCCCGTGCAGGCTTGGCTGACGATTTGCGCGCCCGCACTGTGGCGCTCAAGCAAACCCATGAATCGGCGGCTGTTTAAGGTGCTGTGCGTGGCCATCACGCCCACGCGGTGATTCTTGGACAGAGCCACGGCGGGTTTGATGCCGGGCTCCACACCCACGATGGGCAGTTCGGGCCAGCGTTGCCGCAGGGCATCGGCGGCCACGGCGGTGGCGGTGTTGCAGGCAATGACCAGGGCTTCACAACCACTGCCCACCAAGTGCTCGGCGATGCGATGGGATCGCGCGAGCACATAGGCCTCTTCACGCTCACCGTAGGGTGCGTGTGCGGAGTCTGCGAAATACACAAAGGATTCGCGGGGCAGGGCACTGTGCATCGCCTTCAGCACCGATAAACCACCCACGCCTGAATCAAAAACGCCGATGCGTTTTGGCTGTTGGCGTGGGGGTGCTGAGGTGGTCACGGTGGGCGAGTCTATCTGGGGAAACGCTGAACAAGTCCCTCGCAGCGCGCGCATCCTCGATTCGCGCGGTCTGCGTCGTTAAAAAAATGCTCGCAACACCCGAGGGTGTTGCTGCGCTTTTCGCCTCGCAGCCCATCCCGAGTCGAAGCGCTCGCACCTGCGGGGACTTTTTCAGCGTTTCTCTGGGTGCAGCAATAAAGCGACGCCAAGCACATTCAATATTAGAACGATCGTGCTTTTTTAGGTTTCATCCTCTATGCTCTCAGGCCAGAATGCCGCCAGCTCTGGTACAGCGGGCTAGCCCGCATATTTCACCAGGTCGCTCTTCTGTGTCCCGCAACACCGTATGAATGCTTGCCTTTTCTGCTTCGAGCACCAAATCCAATTTGTACCGAGCGCTACGCACCCATGCGGCAGCGCCTGGGCAGCCGGATGCGGTCTCAACTCCTCGCCAAGGCCGACGGGCCTTGGCTGCGGCCGTCTCGACCACCCCGGCTCGCCCATGCACTGCCGCATGGGCGCGTCCCTGGTGAAATATGCGGGCTAGAATCAACTTTACGTATACGTCAACTCAAGCGGAGTCTCAACGATGAAAGTTTTGGTGCCAGTCAAACGAGTGGTGGACTACAACGTCAAGGTGCGGGTCAAAGGTGACGGCACGGGCGTGGACATTGCCAACGTCAAGATGAGCATGAACCCCTTTGACGAAATCGCCGTGGAAGAGGCGGTGCGTTTGAAGGAGAAGGGCTTGGTTTCTGAAGTGATTGCCGTGTCATGCGGTGTCACCGCCTGCCAAGAAACGCTGCGCACGGCCATGGCCATTGGGGCCGACCGGGCCATCTTGGTTGAGACCGATGCCGAGTTGCAGCCCCTGGCTGTAGCCAAGCTGCTCAAAGCCTTGGTGGACAAAGAACAGCCCCGCCTCGTGGTACTGGGCAAACAAGCGATTGACGACGACTGCAACCAAACAGGCCAAATGCTGGCCGCACTCACCGCATGGCCCCAAGCCACCTTCGCATCGAAAGTGGAGTTGCAGGGCGAACAAGTGCAGGTCACACGCGAGGTGGATGGCGGCTTGGAAACCTTGGCCTTGAGTCTGCCCGCCGTCATCACCACCGATTTGCGTTTGAACGAGCCGCGTTACGTCACCTTGCCCAACATCATGAAGGCCAAGAAGAAGCAGCTTGATGTGGTCAAGCCCGCCGACCTTGGCGTGGATGTGACCCCGCGCATCAAAACCCTGAAGGTCAGCGAGCCGCCCAAACGCGGTGCCGGTGTGAAGGTGGCCGATGTCGCCACACTCGTTGCCAAACTCAAAACCGAAGCCAAGGTGATCTGACCATGACTGCTCTAGTAATCGCTGAACACGACAACCTCTCCATCAAAGGGGCCACGCTCAACACCGTGACGGCTGCCGCATTGTGCGGTGGTGACGTTCATGTGCTGGTGGCGGGCCACAACGCAGCAGCGGCAGCGCAAGCAGCCTCGCAAATTGCAGGCGTGAGCAAGGTGCTGCATGCCGATGGCGCGGCCCTGGCCCACGGCCTGGCCGAAACCTTGGCCGCCCAAGTGCTGGCCTTGGCCCCGGTTTACAGCCACATTCTTTTCCCCTCCACCGCCAGTGGCAAAAATGCCGGCCCCCGCGTGGCGGCGCTGCTGGATGTGGCGCAAATTTCTGATGCCAGCAAAGTCATCAGCACCGACACTTTCGAGCGACCTATCTATGCGGGCAATGCAGTGGCCACGGTGCAAAGCCTGGACGCCACCAAAGTTATCACCGTGCGCACGACGGGGTTTGACCCGGCTGCGGCAACGGGTGGTTCGGCGGCTGTGGAGTCCATTGCAGCGGTGGCTGATAGTGGCGCCTCACGTTTCGTTGGCAGCGAAATTGCCAAGAACGACAGACCCGAACTCACGGCGGCCAAGGTCATCGTCTCGGGTGGCCGCGCCCTCGGTAGCAGCGAAAAATTCACTGAAGTGCTCACGCCCTTGGCCGACAAACTTGGTGCTGCACTCGGTGCCAGCCGCGCGGCGGTGGACGCGGGTTACGCGCCCAACGACTGGCAAGTGGGCCAAACCGGCAAGATCGTCGCGCCCCAGCTTTATGTCGCCATCGGCATCAGCGGTGCCATTCAACATTTGGCCGGCATGAAAGATTCCAAAGTCATCGTCGCCATCAACAAAGACCCGGAAGCGCCGATTTTCAGCGTGGCCGACTATGGTTTGGAGGCGGATTTGTTCACGGCAGTGCCTGAGTTGTTGGCGGCGCTTTAAACACCAATCCGTCAGTCCCGCGCGGGCGGGAATCCAGGGCGTAAAAAAACAGGAGACATTCATGAGCTACACCGCCCCCGTCAAGGACATGCTGTTCTGCATGAAAGAGTTGGCCCAATTGGAGGCCATTTCGCAACTGCCCGGTTTTGAAGACGCAGGCTTGGAAACCGCGCAAGCGGTGCTGGAAGAGTCGGCCCGTTTCAACCAAGAAGTGGTGGCCCCTTTGAACTGGGAGGGCGATAAAAACCCGTCCTCTTGGAAAGACGGAAAAGTCACTACCACGCCTGGCTTCAAAGATGCCTTCAACCAATTCGCCCAAGGCGGTTGGCAAGGCCTGCAACATTCACCCGACTTTGGCGGCCAGGGCCTGCCCAAAACCATAGGCGCGGCCTGCATAGAAATGCTCAACAGCGCCAACATGAGTTTTGCGCTGTGCCCCTTGCTCACTGATGGTGCGATTGAAGCCTTGATGACGGCGGGCACGCCCGAGCAACAAGCGCTTTACATCCCGAAGATGATTTCCGGTGAGTGGACGGGCACCATGAATCTCACGGAACCACAAGCCGGTTCAGACCTGGCCAAAGTGCGCTCACGCGCCGAGCCTCAGAGCGACGGCAGCTACAAAATTTTCGGCACCAAAATTTTCATCACCTATGGCGAGCACGACATGGCCGCCAACATTTGCCACCTGGTGTTGGCCCGCGTGACCGGTGCGCCCGAAGGCGTGAAGGGCATCAGCCTTTTCATCGTGCCCAAGTTCAGGGTCAATGCCGATGGCAGCCTGGGCGAACGCAACGATGTGCACTGCGTCAGCATTGAACACAAGCTGGGCATCAAGGCCAGTCCCACGGCCGTCTTGCAATTTGGCGACCACGGTGGTGCCGTGGGCCATTTGATCGGCCAAGAAAACCGTGGCCTCGAATACATGTTCATCATGATGAACGCGGCGCGTTATGCAGTCGGCATGCAAGGCATTGCCGTGGCCGAACGTTCTTACCAACAGGCCGTGGCTTTTGCCAAAGACCGCATTCAGTCCCGCCCCGTGGATGGTTCACTGCCAGACAGCGGCCCTATCATTCACCACCCTGATGTGAAGCGCATGCTCATGACCATGCGTGCCTACACCGAAGGTTGCCGCGCCATGGCCTCGGTGGCCGCCGCCGCGTTCGACGCGGCCCACCACCACCCCGATGAAGCCACGCGCAAACAAAACCAAGCCTTCTACGAATTCATGGTGCCCTTGGTCAAGGGCTACAGCACCGAGATGAGCCAAGAGGTCACGAGCCTGGGTGTGCAAGTGCATGGCGGCATGGGCTTCATTGAAGAAACCGGCGCCGCCCAGCACTACCGAGATTCCAAAATTCTCACCATCTACGAAGGCACCACCGCCATCCAGGCCAACGATTTGGTGGGCCGCAAGACGGCGCGTGATGGTGGGCAAACCGCCAAAGCCATTGCCGCCCAGGTGGCGCGCACAGAAGAGAGCCTGAAAGGCAGAAGCAGTGCCGCGAGCCAGTCCATGCTCAAGCGACTGACCGCCGCACGTGTGGCCTTTGAGCAGGTGGTGGACTTCATCGCCACCCATACCAAGGGCCAGCCCAATGCGGCGTTCGCAGGTTCGGTGCCTTACCTCATGTTGGCAGGTAACCTGATGGCCGGTTGGCAACTGGCGCGCAGTCTGGTGATTGCTGAAGACCAACTCGAGCGCGGCGAAGGCGACACGAGTTTCTTAAATGCCAAGGTGGTCACCGCGCGGTTTTATGCCGAACACATTTTGAGCAAAGCGCCCGGCGTGCGCGATGCGATCTTGGAGGGTGCCGAGAGTGTGAATGGTTTGGCGCTCGAATCCTTCTGAAAGCCAACATGTCCTTGCCTACCATTCTTCAGCGTCTGCGCCTGCCCGTCATCGGCGCGCCGCTCTTCATCATCAGCAACCCCCAACTCGTCATTGCGCAGTGCAAGGCAGGCATCGTGGGCTCCATGCCTGCCTTGAACGCGCGGCCTGCGTCGCAACTGGACGAATGGCTGGCCGAAATCACCGAGGCCCTGGCGGCACACAACCGTGCCCACCCCGAGCAACCAGCCGCGCCCTATGCCATCAACCAAATCGTTCACAAAAGCAACGATCGCTTGGAGCAGGACATGGCGGTGTGCGCCAAGTACAAGGTGCCCCTCATCATCACCTCACTGGGCGCGCGGGTGGATGTGAACCAGGCCGTGCACAGTTGGGGCGGTGTGGTGCTGCACGACATCATCAACAACAGCTTCGCCAAAAAAGCCATCGAGAAGGGTGCTGATGGCTTGATTGCCGTGGCCGCAGGCGCAGGCGGCCATGCGGGCGTGAAAAGCCCCTTCGCTTTGATTCAAGAAATTCGACAGTGGTTTGATGGCCCGGTTGCGCTCAGTGGTTCTATCGCCACCGGCGATGCAGTCTTGGCGGCCCAAGCCATGGGCGCAGACTTCGCCTACATCGGCTCCGCCTTCATCGCCACCCATGAAGCCCGTGCTGCGGATGCCTACAAACAAATGATCGTCGACAGCAACAGCGACGACATCGTCTACAGCAACCTGTTCACCGGCGTGCACGGCAACTACCTCAAAGGCTCTATCGTCAATGCGGGTATGGATCCGGATCATTTGCCCGAGAGCGACCCCAGCAGCATGAACTTTGGTGGTGACGCCAAGAAGGCCTGGAAAGACATTTGGGGCTGCGGGCAGGGCATTGGCGCGGTGAAGGCGGTGACTTCCACGGCTGAGTTGGTGCAGCGATTGGGCAGTGAATACACCGCCGCCCGTGTACGTTTGGCGCTGCGTTGACCCTCATTCGGGTCGAATTTCGACCTCCAAACTGCAATCGCACCCACTGCCCGCTGAGATCATGCGGCTGGCTAAACGTCGGATCAATGCCAGCGCCCAAACCGCATGCACCCCGGTGTAACGGGTAGGATCAACCAACACACCGCAGCGGTAGCGTTTTTCAGCATCCACCCACTCCAGTGCAGCGCAAGCCCCGCTGCGACGTTTGCTGATGAGAACACCCACCGGGCAGGGCGCATATGCACAGCATACGCCGCAGCCGTTGCAGGGTTCAGCCCAACCGGGCTTGGCCGGAGCGGCTTCATGCACGTGAAGAATGATGATCCTAGATCCGGCAGTTGACCGCTTCATTCCGCTTGTAAACCCTGATGAATATTGAGTTTTCCTCACACGAACACCCTCACCAATCAGGTGAGAGCGCTACGCGCCCGATTGAGCAGCGCTGCGGCACGCTGGCCGCGTTGCTCCTCCTCGCGGGCACGAGCCCGCAGCGTCGTCTCGCCTTGCCAGCGCACCGAATCGCAGCCCACTCGGGCGCGTCCAGCTACCGGATCTAGGATGATTTTTTCAGTGGGTATGCGCGCCATGGGCACATTGCAGCACACCTGTCCGTTAAACAACATCCGCTGTGAATCGATGGCGCAAGTCACAAATTTTGAATGGCATCCCCGTTCCAACAGTGTTACATTGCCACCCGTGACAACTTAGTCCCTTCCCGTCCCCTTTGGTGTTTGTGCGCGCTTCAAGTGTTGCGAATGTCAAAGGCGGGTCGCTTGTCCGCCAACCGGTCTAGCCGTGTCGCGGAAGGTTTTTTAACCCATCCATGTGCCGGAAACCGGTGCGAAAGGTGAGCGAAAGATGATGCAACAGTATCAAGCCAACTCTTATTTGTTTGGCGGCAATGCCCCGTATGTCGAAGAGATGTACGAGGCCTATCTCGACAACCCCGGTTCTGTACCCGACAACTGGCGTGCGTATTTCGACGCGCTTCAGCATGTGCCTGCAACCGATGGGTCGAACAGTCCCGATGTGGCGCATGCGCCTGTTGTGGAATCCTTTGCCCAACGTGCCAAAGCCAATGCCTTTGGCAACAAAGCCAGCGGTGCCGACCTGGCCGTGGCGCGCAAACAAGTTCACGTTCAGTCGTTGATTGCGGCTTACCGCTCCCTCGGCTCACGCTGGGCCGACCTGGATCCCCTCAAGCGCCAAGAGCGCCCCAAAATTCCCGAGTTGGAACCCGCGTTTTACGACCTGACCGAGTCCGACATGGACATTTCGTTCAGCGCGACGAACACGTATTTCAGCAAAGCCGAGAACATGACCCTGCGCCAGATCGTGCAGGCTTTGCGTGAAACCTATTGCGGCTCCATCGGTGCAGAGTACATGCACATCACCGAGCCCACCGAGAAACGCTGGTGGCAAGAAAACCTAGAGAGCATTCGGGCCAAAGGTACTTACACCGCCGAGCAAAAGAAACACATCCTCAACCGCTTGACCGCGGCGGAAGGCTTAGAGCGTTACCTGCACACCAAATACGTCGGCCAGAAACGTTTCTCGCTGGAAGGTGGAGAGAGTTTCATTGCGTCGATGGACGAACTCGTGCAGCGCGGCGGCAGCAAGGGCGTGCAAGAAATTGTGATCGGCATGGCCCACCGGGGCCGCTTGAATGTGCTGGTCAACACCTTGGGCAAAGCGCCCAAAGACTTGTTCTCTGAGTTTGATCACACGGCCCCCGAGGACTTACCTGCCGGTGACGTGAAGTATCACCAAGGCTTCTCCAGCGACGTGACCACCCCGGGCGGCCCGGTTCATTTGAGCTTGGCCTTCAACCCTTCGCACTTGGAGATCGTGAATCCGGTGGTGGAAGGTTCGGTCAAAGCCCGTTTGGATCGCCGTGGCGACAAGACGGGGGCCTCTGTGTTGCCCATCTTGGTTCACGGAGACGCCGCTTTTGCGGGCCAAGGCGTGGTGATGGAAACGCTGGCCCTCGCCCAAACCCGGGGTTATTACACCGGCGGCACGGTGCACGTGGTCATCAACAACCAAATTGGTTTCACCACCAGCGACCCGCGCGACAGCCGCTCTACCTTGTATTGCACCGACGTGGTCAAGATGATTGAGGCACCGGTGTTGCACGTCAATGGCGACGACCCTGAAGCGGTCATTCTGGCCACCCAGCTCGCGCTGGACTACCGCCAGCAGTTCAAGAAAGACGTGGTGGTGGACATTGTTTGTTTCCGCAAACTCGGCCACAACGAACAAGACACACCGGCCCTGACCCAGCCGCTGATGTACAAAAAAATCGGCCAACACCCCGGCACACGTAAGCTTTACGGCGACAAGCTGATTGCCCAGGGCGTATTGCCTGCCGATGGCCCCGAGACAATGGTGAAAGAATTCCGCGCCGCCATGGATGCGGGCAAACACACCATCGATCCGGTGCTCACCAACTACAAGAGCAAGTACGCGGTGGATTGGTCGCCCTTCTTGGGTAAAAAGTGGACCGATGCCGCCGACACCGCACTGCCCTTGGCCGAGATCAAACGCCTGGCGGAGCGCATCACCACCTTGCCATCCACCTTCAAAGCGCACTCCTTGGTAGAGAAGGTCATTGCCGACCGCGCCGCCATGGGCCGTGGTGAGATCAACATGGACTGGGGCATGGGCGAGCATTTGGCCTTTGCTTCCCTGGTTGCCAGCGGTTATGCCGTGCGCCTCTCAGGCGAAGACTGCGGACGCGGCACCTTCACCCACCGCCACGCCGTGTTGCACGACCAAAACCGCGAGAAGTGGGACGAAGGCACTTACACGCCCTTGCAGCACGTGGCTGAAGGCCAAGCGCCGTTTGTGGTGATCGACTCGCTGTTGTCTGAAGAAGCCGTGCTCGGTTTTGAATACGGTTATGCCTCCGCCGAGCCCAACACCTTGGTGATTTGGGAAGCCCAGTTTGGCGACTTTGTGAACGGTGCCCAAGTGGTGATTGACCAATTCATCGCCTCCGGCGAAGTGAAGTGGGGCCGTGCCAATGGCCTGGCTTTGATGCTGCCTCACGGCTACGAAGGCCAAGGCCCTGAGCACAGCTCGGCGCGCCTGGAACGTTTCATGCAATTGGCGGCCGACAACAACATGCAGGTGGTACAGCCCACCACGGCCAGCCAGATCTTCCATGTGCTGCGTCGCCAAATGGTGCGCATGTTCAGGAAACCCCTGGTCATCCTCACGCCGAAGTCTTTGCTGCGCAACAAAGACGCCACCTCGCCCATGAGCGAGTTCACCAAGGGTGAGTTCAAAACCGTTATCCCCGAAACCCAAACCGATCTCAACGCCGACAAAGTCAAACGTGTGATCTGCTGCTCGGGCAAGGTTTACTACGACTTGGTCAAAGCCCGTGCCGAGAAAAAGGCCAGCGACGTGGCGATTTTGCGTGTGGAGCAGCTTTATCCTTTCCCGCACAAAGCGTTTGCGGCAGAGATCAAGAAGTACCCCAACGCGACTGACATCGTGTGGTGCCAGGACGAGCCGCAAAACCAAGGCGCATGGTTCTTCGTGCAGCACTACATCCACGAGAACATGCTGGATGGGCAAAAGCTCGGTTACGCCGGTCGCCCCGCTTCTGCGTCGCCTGCTGTGGGTTACTCCCATCTGCACCAAGAGCAGCAAAAGGCTTTGCTGGAGCAAGCGTTTGCCAAGCTCAAGGGCTTCATCCTCACCAAGTAAACCGATTCCCCGCAGCAGCTACTTCTGGTGCTGCGCTGCGGGGGCGTACTCGAATTTTTAGAAAGAACACAACATGGCCATCGTAGACGTCAAAGTCCCGCAACTCTCTGAATCCGTGGCAGAAGCCACCTTGTTGCAGTGGAAGAAAAAGCCCGGCGAAGCCGTGGCAATGGATGAAATCCTGGTTGAAATTGAAACCGACAAAGTGGTGCTGGAAGTGCCCGCCCCAGCCGCCGGCATCATGGCCGAGCATGTCAAGGGCGATGGCGCAAGTTGCGTCAGCGACGAAGTCATTGCGCGCATCAACACCGAAGGCAAAGCCTCTGCTGCGCCCGCTTCAGCACCCGCCGCTGCGCCCGTTGCTGCACCAGCGCCCGCTGCTGCAGTGGTTGCCGTCGGCGGCTCCAAGAGCGACGTCGCCATGCCCGCCGCCGCCAAACTCATGGCCGACAACGCCTTGGCTGCTGGGTCTGTGGCTGGCACCGGCAAAGATGGTCGCGTGACCAAGGGAGATGTGCTGGGCGCGTTGGCCTCTGGCGCCAAGCCTGCTGCACCGGTCGCTGCGCCTGCAGCCGCCGCTAAACCTGCCTTGCCCGCCGTGGCCGCGCCCATCAGCATGAACCTCGGTGACCGCCCCGAGCAGCGCGTGCCCATGAGCCGTTTGCGTGCCCGTGTGGCCGAACGCCTGCTGCAATCGCAAGCCACCAACGCCATCCTCACCACCTTCAACGAGGTGAACATGGCCCCGGTGATGGAAATGCGCAAACGCTTCCAAGAAAAGTTTGAAAAAGAACACGGCGTGAAGATTGGCTTCATGAGCTTCTTCGTGAAAGCCGCTGTAGCTGCGCTCAAGAAATACCCCGTGCTTAACGCGTCGGTGGATGGCAACGACATCGTTTACCACGGCTATTTCGATATCGGCATCGCCGTCGGCTCACCACGTGGTTTGGTGGTGCCGATTTTGCGCAACGCCGACCAAATGAGTTTTGCCGACATTGAGAAGAAGATTGCCGAATACGGCCAAAAAGCCAAAGACGGCAAGCTGGGCATTGAAGAAATGACCGGCGGCACTTTCTCCATCTCCAACGGCGGCGTGTTCGGCTCCATGCTGTCCACCCCCATCATCAACCCACCGCAATCGGCCATCCTCGGCGTGCACGCCACCAAAGACCGCGCCGTGGTCGAGAACGGTGTGGTTGTGGTGCGCCCAATCAACTACCTCGCCATGTCCTATGACCACCGCATCATCGACGGCCGCGAAGCCGTGCTCGGTCTGGTGGCCATGAAAGAAGCGCTGGAAGATCCGGCTCGCCTGTTGTTTGACATCTGATGGCGGAGAACAACATGTCCAACCAATTCGACGTCATCGTCATCGGCGGTGGCCCCGGTGGCTACATCGCTGCCATCCGCGCGGCCCAGCTCGGCATGAAAACCGCTTGCATTGACGCGTGGAAAAACGACAAGGGCGGCCCGGCACCGGGCGGTACCTGTACCAATGTGGGCTGCATTCCCAGCAAGGCGCTGTTGCAGTCGAGCGAGCACTACGAACAAGCGGCCCACCACTTTGCCGACCACGGCATCGGGTTGTCCAACCTGAGCATGGATGTGGCCAAGATGCTCTCCCGCAAGGACAACGTCGTCAAACAAAATAACGACGGCATCTTGTACCTGTTCAAAAAGAACAAGATCAGCTTCTTCCACGGGCGCGGCTCGTTTGTGAAGCAGGTGGATGGTGGTTATGAAATCAAGGTGGCTGGCACCAAAGAAGAGTCGTTGACCGGCAAACACATCATTGTCGCCACCGGCTCCAACGCACGCCAACTGCCCGGCGCACCGTTTGACGAACAAAACATTCTGTCCAACGACGGTGCCTTGCGCATCGCTGCCGTGCCCAAAACCTTGGGCGTCATTGGTGCGGGTGTGATTGGTTTGGAAATGGGTTCGGTTTGGCGTCGCCTCGGTGCCGATGTGACCATCCTCGAAGGCCTGCCCACTTTCCTGGGCGCAGTCGATGAACAAATCGCCAAAGAAGCCCACAAGGCCTTCACCAAACAAGGCCTGAAGATTGAGCTCGGCGTGAAGATTGGTGAAGTCAAGTCCGCCAAAAAGGGCGTGAGCATTGCCTACACCAGCGCCACCGGCGAAGCCAAAACTTTGGCGGTGGACAAGCTGATTGTGTCGATTGGCCGTGTGGCCAACACCATCGGCCTGGCTCCCGAAGCCGTGGGTTTAAAGCTGGACGAACGTGGTGCCATCGTGGTGGACGACCACTGCAAAACCAACCTGCCCAATGTGTGGGCGGTGGGTGATGTGGTGCGCGGCCCCATGCTGGCGCACAAGGCGGAAGAAGAAGGCGTGGCCGTGGCCGAGCGCATTGCGGGCCAGCACGGACATGTCAACTTCAACACCATTCCTTGGGTCATCTACACCTCGCCTGAGATTGCCTGGGTGGGGCAAACCGAGCAGCAACTCAAAGCCGCAGGTCGCGCTTACAAGGCGGGCAGCTTTCCCTTCTTGGCCAATGGCCGGGCGCGCGCTTTGGGCGACACCACGGGTATGGTGAAGTTTTTGGTCGATGCGACCACCGACGAGATTTTGGGCGTGCACATCGTGGGCCCCCAAGCCTCGGAGTTGATTGCTGAAGCCGTGGTGGCGATGGAGTTCAAGGCGTCTGCCGAGGACATCGCCCGCATTTGCCACGCCCACCCGTCCTTGAGTGAAGCGACCAAAGAAGCTGCATTGGCAGTGGATAAACGCACCCTGAATTTCTGAACTGGATGTATCGATGCGTCGCAGCGGGGCGAGCACTTTGTCGCCCCGTTTCTTTTGGCTTTAAGTGATGGCGTCAGTCACCGAGCTCTACCACCAAATTTTGCAAGAGCGTGGCTACCAAAGCGACGCCGCGCAGCTGCGTGCAGTCGCTGCGCTACAGCGCTGTGCTGACGAGTGGGCGGTTTATGTGCAGCGCCGCCGCAGTACCCTGGGAAAATTATTCGGCGCACGCCCACCGCTGCCACGCGGTGTTTACATGTATGGCGGTGTGGGCCGGGGAAAAAGTTTTTTGATGGACTGCTTTTTTCAAGCGGTGCCCATCAAACGCAAAGCCCGTTTGCACTTTCACGAATTCATGCGCGAGGTGCACCGCGAGCTCGCCGAGTTGCATGGCACGGTGAATCCGCTGCACGAGTTAGGTCAGCGTATGTCACGGCGCTACCGCTTGATTTGTTTTGACGAGTTTCACGTGGCCGATGTGACGGACGCGATGATTCTCTACAAGCTGTTGGTAGCGCTGGTGGAGTTTCGCGTCAGCATCGTCACCACCTCCAACTTCCACCCCGACGGGCTCTATCCCAACGGTTTGCACCGTGACCGCATCTTGCCGGCCATCGAATTGCTCAAAGCACAGTTGGAAGTCATCAATGTGGATGCTGGCACCGACTATCGCCAGCGCACCTTGGCCCAGGTGAATTTTTACCATTCGCCCTTGGGCCCTCAAGCCGAAGCTGCTATGGCAGCCGATTTTGAGGCCCTGATCGAAGCCAAAGACGAAGCCCCGGTGATGCGCATTGAGCACCGCACCTTGAATGCCCGACGCAAAGCAGGTGGTGTGGTGTGGTTTGACTTCAAAGAACTCTGCGCAGGTCCGCGTTCGCAGAACGATTATTTGGAACTGGCCACGCAGTTCCACACCGTGTTGCTCTCAGGCGTGCCACAAATGTCACCCCGCCTGGCTTCCGAGGCACGGCGGTTCACTTGGTTGGTGGACGTGCTTTATGACCGCCGCGTGAAGTTGATTTTGTCCGCTGAAGTAGAGCCTGAGTTGCTCTATACCGAAGGCCCCATGGCGCATGAATTTCCGCGCACGGTGTCGCGTTTGCATGAAATGCAATCCAGCGAGTTTTTAGCCCTGGCGCGGCGTGACGTGGATACGGGCTTGACATGAGGCGCGGCTACCCTTTGTTTCTGCGAATGCTGCTGTGGATGCTTCTGGGCTCGTTGGCGTGGCCCGTTCATGCGCAGTCGGACGACGCCGTCGAGAGGGCACGCATTGCTCAGGAACGATCAGTGGCCGACCAACGTTTGCGTGAGCAAGAACAAGCCTGTGCCACACGTTTTGCGGTGAGCGCTTGTGTGGAGGCCGCTCGCAAAACACACCGAGAAACCATGGCGCCACTGCGTCAGCAAGAATTTTTGCTGGACGACCAGCGGCGGCAACAACGCGCTGCCGAGCGCCGTTTGGAATTGGAGCGCAAAGCGGCGCAGCCCGAGAGTGATCTGGTGTTGCCCGGAACGCACCCCGGTGCACTAGACGATGCCGCTTCTCAGTCCAAACAATCTAAGCAGTCATCCGCTGCGCCACGCACGGCCACCTCAGCCCAAGACTCAACCTTGGCGGAGCAACAACGGGTGCAGAAACAAACCGCAGCGCAAACGCAAGCCGCCAAACGTGCCCAAGCGCAACGCGAGAAAGTTGAATTGGCGAAACAACGCAAAGCCGCTGTTGAAAAACGCAATGCTGAAAAAGCGGCTTCGGGAAAACCTCCTGCGGCAGCGCTGCCAGTGCCCGAGGCCAACCGCTGAGTTACTTCAGCGGATCCACCCGAATCAAGGCCAGCGACAAGTTGTCGCCACCGCCCCGCGCCCGCTGCCTTGCTTTGCTGATGAGCATTTCGCTGGCTTCACGCGGCGGCAGGGCATGCACGATGGCACCCATTTCTTTGGGCGTGAAGTAATGCCACAGGCCGTCGCTGCAAGCCATCAGGCTGTCGCCCACTTCCAGGCGATCCACGCGGTCGATGGTGATGGGGGGGTCTTGCGTGGTGCCCAAGCAACCGGTGAGCAAATTGGACTGCGGGTGGGTATTGGCCTCGTCTTCCGTGATTTGGCCTTCGTCCACCAAACGCTGCACAAACGAGTGGTCGATGGTGCGCGCCACCATGTCAGGGCCGCGAAAGTGGTACACGCGGGAGTCACCCGCATGAATAATTTGGCACTCGCGGTTGGGTGTGACGATATAAGCAGCCACCGTGCTGTGCGGTTCTTCTTCTGAGGTGATGGCGGTGAGCTTGATCATCAAGTGCGCCTCCATCACCAAGGCGCGCAGCGTTTCGCTGGCTTCTTCTTGGCTGGGGGAGTAGCGTTCAAACAACTGTTTGGCCGTGAGAATGACCTGGTCTGAGGCTTTGCGCCCACCGCTTTTGCCGCCCATGCCGTCAGCCAGCACCGCCATGGCACAACCTGGAACGCGCTCGTGGGCGAGGATTTCAACCTGGTCTTGCTGGTAGGCCCTGTCACCTCGGTGGATGCCCGTGGCGGCCGAGAGTCGGTAGTTCAGCGTGGCAGTGGTACTCATGGTCGAAAACTATAATCGTTTTGCCTTCCTCCATGGGCAATAACCGTGACCACCGGTTTGCAATGCATGATTGTCGGTATTCGATGGAAACCAACCTGCACTCCCCCCACCGTCACCTGATCGAATTGCGCATGGAGCATGCGGATCTGGACAATTTGATTGACCGATCCCGCCTGGAAAACCCTGATGACGAGTTGACCCTGCGTCGGCTCAAAAAACGCCGTCTCTTACTGCGTGACCAAATCACCCGCTTGGAAGCCTCACTTGAGCCCCCCGAGCCGGCTTGATGTTTTGACCGACTCCGCGATCAGTCCTTTGAGCGCCGCCGTTGAAGCGGCTCTCGGCAGTGCCGGTGCGTTGGCGCAGGCCGATGAACGTTATGTGCAGCGTGAGGTTCAACTGCAACTGGCCTTGGCCGTGGCGGCGGCCATTGATTCACGCGAAGCCTTGGTGGCCGAAGCCGGTACCGGTGTTGGCAAAACCTATGCTTACCTTGCGCCTGCCTTACTCTCTGGCAAACGCACCCTGGTCAGCACCGCTACAAAAAGCCTACAAGACCAACTATTTCTGCGTGACATTCCACGCCTACGCCAGGCTTTGAATGTGCCCGTGAGCACGGCCTTGCTCAAAGGGCGAGGCAGTTACCTATGTACCCACCGTTTGAACCAGGCTCGGCAAAGCGCTGAGTTGCCCGACCGCTGGGCGGTGCGCACCTTGGCCAAAATTGAGCAATGGGCCGCCAGTACCCGCAGCGGTGACTTGGCTGAATTGGAGGGGCTGGACGAACGCAGCAGCGTCATTCCCCTGGTCACCTCTACCCGCGAAAACTGCCTGGGCACTGACTGCCCACAGTACCAAGGCTGCCATGTGGTCAAAGCGCGCCGCGAGGCCATGGCCGCTGATGTGGTGGTGGTGAACCACCATTTGTTTTTCGCCGACATGGCCTTGCGCGACACCGGTGTGGCCGAGTTATTGCCCACGGTGGACGTGGCAATTTTTGACGAAGCCCATCAACTCAGCGATGCGGGTGTGCAGTTTTTGGGCTCCACCCTGGGCACCGCGCAACTGCTCGATTTCTCGCGCGACATGCTGGCCTTGGGCCTGCAACAAGCCCGTGGTTTACAGCCCTGGCAAGTGTTGGCGCAGCGCTGTGAACACGCCGCGCGTGAGTTGCGTTTGGTCTGTGCGGGCCGTTTGGCAGACATGCGTGGCGCTGTCAAATTGCGATGGGATGAACGCTGCAACTTGCCGGAGTTCGCGCAAAGCCTGAGTGCCTTGGGTGACGCTGCCCGTGCTGCGCAATTGGCATTGCAAGCGGTGGTGGATGTATCGGTGGACTTTGCCAAACTGGCCGAGCGCGCGCAAACCCTTGCCCACCTGACCGAGCAGTTCATGCAGAGCGCGGCTGCGGGCCAGGTGCGCTGGATAGACCTCGGCCCCCACAGCGCACGCTTGGTGGAATCCCCCCTGGATATCCGCGACGCGCTCACCGAACAAATGCAGGCCGCGCCCAAAACATGGGTGTTCACCTCGGCCACCTTGGGCGACGACGATGCACTCACCTGGTTCACCGAAGGCGCAGGTTTGTCCAACGCACGCTGCTTGCGTGTGGGCAGCCCCTTTCCTTATGCCGACCACGCGCGCCTGTACGTGCCGCGCCGCTTTCCCAAACCCAACGAAGCCGCCCACCCAAAGGCCGTGGCCCAGTTGGCCGCGCGCTGCGCGCAAGCCTTGGGTGGACGCACCTTCGTGCTCACCACCACGCTGCGCGCCCTCAATAGCATCGCCGACGACCTGCGTACTTACTTTGAAGCCCATGGTTTAAGTATTCAGGTGCTGATGCAAGGCAGCAGTCCCAAACGCCAGTTGATGCAGCAGTTCTTATCGCAACCGCATTCGGTGCTCGTGGGCTCTCAAAGTTTTTGGGAAGGCATTGATGTACCTGGTGACGCACTGCAATGCGTGCTCATCGACAAACTGCCCTTCCCACCACCCAACGACCCCTTGGTGCAAGCCCGCGTGCAGCGCCTGGAAGCCCAAGGCCGCAACGCCTTCGCCGACTACTTTGTGGCCGAAGCGGCGGTGTCACTCAAACAAGGCGCAGGCCGATTGATTCGCAGCGAAACTGACAGAGGGCTGCTTGTGGTGTGCGACCCGCGATTGGCGGGCATGAACTACGGCAAACGTTTGATACAGGCGCTGCCGCCGATGGGGGGGGTGGGGACGGAAGAAGAGGCGTTGTCGTGGCTCGACGAGTTGGGATCGGCGCGTTAACCAAAGCCAGCGAACGTCGCTATCAACAGAGATGCATCCAGTGGTGATGGTGGGAGTTCACCACACCTGCCACCACCGCTTTTCCTGCTGCCCCAGTGAAGCCGCCGTCACAAACTTGGTCTTAGGAAAGTTTTTCTGCTGCACCCGTTTGGCGGCATCGCGCAAATCGGTCAGGCCCAAGCGCTCGTAGCTGAACACCATGATGGCCAGGGCTTCTTCCGTGGCGGGGGATTGCTGGAATTCTTGCACCGCTTGTTGGGCGCGGTTGGCGGCGGCCACGTAGGCGGCGCGGCGGAAGTAATAACGCGCCACATGCACTTCGTACTCGGCCAGAGAGTTGACGATGTAGTCCATGCGCAGTTGGGCGTCTGGTGCATATTTGGACTGGGGGAACTGGTCCACCAACTGCTTGAATGAAACAAAGGATTCGCGCGAGGCTTGTTGGTCGCGCTCAGACAAGTTTTGGCCGGATATGCCGCCCAAGATGCCCAAGTTGTCGTTGAAGTTCACCAAGCCTTGCAAGTAGAGCGCGTAGTCCAGTGCCGGGCTGCTGGGGTGGAGTTTGATGAAACGCTCCAGCACCACCAAGGCCTGGGCTTTTTCGCCTGAGCGGTACAGGGCGTAGGCTCGTTCCAATTGGGCTTGTTGGGCCACCACGTTCAAGGTGGCGCGGCCTTCTAGGCGTTCATAAAGGCGACCGGCTTTGTCCCAGTTGCCTGCGGCCATTTCTTCTTTGGCCTCTGCATACAATCTCTCGGCTGTCCAGCCTGCGGTTTCGTCTTTGGGTGAACTGCTGCAAGCGGATAAAAACAGCGCTAGGCAAGCAGTACAAAAAGCAGCGCTGGTTTTCCAACTGATAGTCCAAGTCATGTGCTGCAAGCCACCGCGCGACGCGGCAGGGTCCGTCAAAAAATGAAGCCTGATTATAGAGACGCCCCTTCGCCGGATGATGAGGTGGACGAGCCGCAAGACGATCAGCCCGACAGCCGCGAACAAGTGGTGAGCAAGGATCAGCACGGCCAGCGGCTGGACAAAGTGCTGGTCACCCTGGCCCCCGAGTTTTCGCGCAACCATTTGCAGGGTTTGGTGGAGGCGGGCCATGTGCGGGTGAATGCCCAGGTGGTTACCACACCGTCTCGCAAATTAACGCTTGGGCAACAGGTGGCGATTGACCTGGTGCCCACGGCCCAAAGCATGGCCTTTCGCGCCGAGGACGTTCCTGTGCCGGCAGTGTTCGAGGACGAGCACCTCATCGTGGTCAACAAACCGGCAGGTTTGGTGGTGCATCCGGCGGCGGGGAATTGGTCGGGCACCTTGCTCAATGGCTTGCTGGCCCACCACGCGGGCGCGGCGCTGTTGCCCCGGGCGGGCATCGTGCACCGCCTGGACAAAGACACCTCGGGCCTGATGGTGGTGGCCAAAACCTTGTTGGCCGCCACCGCCTTGGTGCGCGCCATTGCGGCGCGGGAAGTTCACCGCGAATACATCACCTTGGTGCACGGCGACTTTCCCAGCCGGGTGACCCATGTGGATGTACCGGTGGGGCGAGACCCCAAGTCGCGCATCCGCATGGCTGCCATTCCCAGCGGCAAACCGGCGCGCACTGACGTAGAGAAACTGGCGTCTATCCACGACGCGGGAGGTGTCAGCGCTTTGCGTTGTGTCTTGCACACGGGCCGCACCCACCAAATCCGTGTGCATTTATCAAGCCTGGGCCACCCCTTGGTCGGCGACCTGCTCTATGGCGGCAAAGCCTTGCTCGGTTTACAGCGCCAGGCGCTACACGCCACCGCCTTGAAGTTGGTTCACCCAAGCACGGGTGAGGCCTTGGTGTTCAACGCCGAACCCCCTTCCGACTTTGCCCAGGCTTGGGATCAAGTGCTGGCTTGAACCTAGATCCGGCAGTTGACCGCTTTCTTGCGCTTGCAAACCCTGATGAACATTGAGTTTCCTTCACACGAACGCCTTCACCGGTTGGGGCAGAGCGCTACGCGCCCGATTGGGCAGCGCTGCGGCGCGCTGGCGGCGTTGTTCGTCGTTGCGGGCATCAGCCCGCCTCCTCCTCACGCCTTGCCAGCCCGCCGCAGCACTGCCCACTCGGGCGCGTCCAACTGCCGGACCTAGGTTAAAAACAACGAGAAACAAGGCCGGTCCGACACCTTGGCTACAATGCCTCACGATTCAGTGCCCGGGGGCCATCTGGTTTGCGAACCACGTGCCCGGTGACAAACCCCAAGCAAGCCCAGATTGACAAGGCCTCGTGCCAACTGGCTGCCAATGCGACGCTGGTCTGGGCTTGGCGCACTGAACCTGCAACGAGACAACAAACACGCGACGGCAACGTCAGCGGCCTTACCAGGTTGGTGGGGCTCCTGTTGACCCGCACACCAAGTCCCCTGATGCATGCCGACTGACGTTGGCCGAGGATGTAGAAGAAGTCCATGAATACACAGGATGCGAAGCGCGTCCTTGAGACTGCGCTCATTTGTGCCCGCGAGCCCATGGCCGTGCGCGACATGCGTTTGCTCTTTGACGATGAACTCTCCCCCGACACCCTGAGGGTGCTGCTCGACGAGCTGTGCCGGGACTGGGAAGGCAAAGGCGTGGAGTTGGTTTGTTTGGCCACAGGCTGGCGCTTCCAGAGCCGCCCCGAGATGCGCCATTACTTAGACCGGCTGCATCCCGAAAAACCGCCCAAGTATTCGCGTGCAGTGATGGAAACCCTGGCCATCATTGCCTACCGCCAACCGGTCACGCGCGGCGATATTGAAGACATACGTGGCGTCACCGTGAACAGCCAAATCATCAAACAACTCGAAGACCGGGGCTGGGTGGATGCGATTGGTTATCGTGAGGCACCGGGCCGCCCCGCCTTGCTCGCCACCACCAAACAATTCCTCGATGATTTGGGCCTGGCCAGTTTGGAGCAGCTACCTCTGTTGGAGGGGGGGTCTTTTGACGCCAGCTCTCTGGATGCGCTGGTGCCGCAGCAAACCAATTTACTCGATCCGCAGGCCAGTTTGGCTTTGGACGATGCCAGCCCTACTCCCGAAATCCAGCAGTCCGAGCTTTTGATCAGTGACGACACAGCCGTCGTGGACGACACCACGGTCACTGAACCCTCAACCGATACAACGTCAGTCCCGATGGAACCCCAAGCATGAACGTGAAACCCGACTCTTCTTCCCCGGCCGAAGGCGATTCGTTAGCGTCGCCCGACACGTCGGCCAGCGCAGACAGCACCGCAGCGCCCGTGCGTCGCAAGCGCACGGTTAAAGCGGCGGTGTCGGCGGATGACGGTGCCAACCAGTCGGTTGCTGCCTCGTCGCCAGAAGGGGCCGCGCCAGACAAACCTGTGCGCAAACGCCGCACGGTGGCCGCGCCAGAGGCGGTTGAGGCGAGTCCGGCTCAAGAAGCGGCCACGGGCGTGTCCTCGTTGCTTCCTTCTGCGCCGCAGATTGCGCCAGTCACCGCACCAACCGGCGATGTACCAGCGCGGTCCGGCGCTGAAGCGGGCACCGCTCAAGAAACAGTTTCTGACAACACCTCCGACCGTTTTCAGGGCGACGACCGTGGTCGCCGCCGTGGCCGTAACCGCCGCCGTGGGGGCCGTGACGGTGGGCGTGAGGACGGACGCGAAGCCGGCGCCGAGCCGCAAAACATGGCCCCTGCCGGCGATGTCAGCTTGGACGAAGACGACGCCCCCGTGACCTTGGACCCCAAAGTGGTCGAAGAGAAAGTGGGCGAGGTGTTTGCTGAATTGTTGTCGGGTGGTTTTGATGCAGAAGCCGCCGCTGCAGACCCTGCTGCTTCGACAGACACAGACGCAACAAACACCGAAGCTGCCACGCCAAACGAGCCACCCAAACGTGTGCTGCTGGCCGAGCCCGATGCGCCCAAGCTGCAAAAAGTGCTGGCTCAGTCCGGCATAGGCTCGCGCCGCGACATGGAACAAATGATCATCGACGGTTTAGTCACCGTGAACGGCCAAGTGGCCCATGTGGGTCAGCGCATTTCCTTTGGTGACCAAATCAAGGTGGATGGGCGTTTGGTGCGCGTGCGCATCGTCCCTCCCGCGCCACGCATCATTGCTTATCACAAGCCTGTGGGCGAGGTGGTCACCCATGACGACCCGCAGCACCGCCCCACGGTGTTCCGGCGTTTGCCGCGTTTGCCGCACGGTAAGTGGCAATCGGTGGGACGGCTCGACATCAACACCGAAGGTTTGCTGCTCTTCACCAACTCCGGTGATTTGGCCAACAAACTCATGCACCCGCGTTTTGGTGTAGAGCGTGAATATGCGGTGCGGGTGTTGGGCACCTTGGAGCCCGATGCCAAAGCCAAATTGCTCGAGGGCGTTGAAATTGAAGGCCAAACAGCCAGCTTCCGTTCTATTGAAAACGGTGGCGGCGAAGGCGTGAACCACTGGTACCGCGTGGTCATCACTGAAGGCCGTAACCGCGAAGTGCGTAAGTTGTTTGACGCGGTCGGTTTAACTGTGAGCCGCTTGATACGCGTTCGTTATGGCACTGTGGTGCTGCCACGCGGCCTCAAACGCGGCGTATGGGTGGACTTGGAAGACAACGATGTGCGTTTGATACGCCAACTCGCGGGCCATACTTCTCAACCACGCTCGCAACCGCGCCAGGGCGACGATCGAGGTGGTCAGCACAAGGGCAAAGGCGGCAAACCGCAGCGCCGTGATGACAAACGTGCTTACGGTGGCAAGCCCGAATTCAACGCCCAGCGGGATGGTCGTGGTGGCCGTGGGGGCAACGGGCCTCAACAGCAACCCCGGCGCGATGTGCCGCCCGCCCGCAGCACCCCGCGTGAGGAAGGTTGGGAGGACGACTTTGATCCAGCCCGCATTCCCAACCCGCTGGAGCAAACCTTCGACAAACGTTTTGTGCAAAACCCACGCAGCCCAGCCGGTGGCCGAGGCTTTCGCAACGGTGGCGGTGGTTTCGGTGCTGGCGGCAGTGCCCCCGATGCCCCCGCGCCGCGCAAACCGGGCAGCCCGCGTGAGCCCGATCCGCTGCAAACCTCGGTGGGATACATCGGCGTCAATGCCTATCACCGTAAGGGTGGCGGCGGTGGCCGGGGTGGTCACGGCGGCGGTTATGGAGGGGGCGGTGGCAAAGGCGGCGGTCGTCGTGGTCGCTAGTGCGGTCACGGGCCCAGGCTAAAATTCAAGACTTTGGCAAATTGGCAAAGTCTACAGATAGATTTTGTGATTCCCCAGAGGAGAAAAAACATGGCCATTGAACGCACCCTTTCCATCATCAAACCCGA
>JBJTHI010000306.1:0-26967 GCA_046094425.1 Burkholderiales bacterium
AAAGCGCCACGAGCCCCCAGAAGGGCTTCAAACATGCGCCAAAGAGCGCACAAAACGATGAAACATCACCCTCAAATCACTGAACCAGCAGCACAGCTCACACGCGCACTCGTTTCGCGGGGTTGTTCAGCGTTTCCTTAAGGTGTATTGATAAAAAGACTGTTCGGCGCGGGCCAGCGCCCTTGCAAGCATTGCTGCACAGGCAACCGCTTTCCCCCGGGGCGCTGTGCCTCCAAGATACGCAACGCGCCCTGCCCGCAAGCCACCACCAACTCACCATCAGCGCTGCGCAAAACCTCACCCGGCTGACCGCTTTGTGATACCACCTCGGCGCGCCAGACCTTGAGCACTTCGCCTGCGCACAGGGTAGATGCGCCAGGGAAAGGGTCGAAGGCGCGGATGCGGCGCTCTAAAACGCTGGCCGGCTGCTGCCAATCCAGACCAGCTTCCGCTTTTTCAATTTTGTGGGCGTAGGTAATTCCTTCCTGTGGCTGCGGCACCGGCACCAAACGCTTCGTGCCCAAATCGGGTAGGGCCGCTACCGTGAGTTCTGCGCCCAAAGCCGCCAGGCGGTCGTGCAGGGACGCGGTGGTGGCGGTGGGCTCGATATCCAACGCAGCCACACGCAGCATGGCACCGGTATCCAAACCCGCGTCCATTTGCATCAGGGTGATGCCGGTTTGTGCGTCGCCCGCTTCAATCGCTCGGTGGATGGGTGCTGCGCCTCGCCAGCGGGGCAACAAAGAAGCGTGGATGTTGACGCAACCCAGGCGCGCAAGCGTCAGCACCCAAGGCGGCAAGATCAAACCATAAGC
Organism: Burkholderiales bacterium; assembly: GCA_046094425.1. Classification (GTDB taxonomy): domain Bacteria; phylum Pseudomonadota; class Gammaproteobacteria; order Burkholderiales; family Burkholderiaceae_C; genus JANPCX01. The sequence goes on from JBJTHI010000306.1 coordinate 816, forward strand.
AGCCACCACCATCACGTCGATGTGCGCTTGTTGTAGCGCCTGCTGGGCAGCCAAGGCGTCTTCAGGTGTTTTGCCGTCCAGTTTCAAACTGCGGGGCTGAATCACCGTCAAGCCCTGCGCCTGCGCGTAGGCTTTGACGGGCGATGGATGCAACTGCAGGCCTCGCCCCGAAGGGCGATCGGGCTGCGTGAGCACCAGAGGAACCGCAAAGCCGCTTTCCACCAGGGCCTGCAAAGCGACTTTGGCAAATTCTGGTGTGCCGGCAAACGCGACCCGCAGTGGCCCGACGGAAGCTGCTGTATCAGCGTTGCTCATCACGCGTTTTTTTGACCATTTTGGTTTTGATGCGGTCGCGTTTGAGCAGGCTCAGGTATTCCACAAACACCTTGCCCATCAAATGATCCATTTCATGTTGGATGCACACCGAGAGCAAACCGTCGGCCTCGCGCTCATAGGATAAGCCGTCTCGGCCCAGCGCTTTGACGCGAACCCGGGCGTGGCGATTCACTTTGTCGTACACCTCGGGAACCGAGAGGCAACCCTCTTGGCTCAGCACCATCTCGTCGCTGCGTTCGATGAGTTCGGGGTTGATCAGCACCAGGGGCTGGTCGCGCGCCTCCGAGGTATCGATCACGATGACACGCTGATGCACATTGACCTGTGTGGCCGCCAGCCCCACACCGTCGGCGGCATACATGGTCTCCAGCATGTCGTCCACCAATTGGCCGATGGTCTCGTCCACCGCTTGCACAGGCCGGGCCACGGTGTGCAAAAGCGGGTCGGGGTAACGAAGAATGCGGAGCAAGGCCATGAGAAAAATCCAAAAATTGAGCAAATACTGTCGCACCACCATTCTGCAATCTGAAACAACTTGTGGACACAGCGCAACGGCCAGCGCGCCAACCAAGCTGAATTGATTCGTTTCAGCGGGTCACTTTCGTTGCGATATCAAGGGTTTAGAGGCAGAATCTGCGAAACTAATTGAGGAATTTTCGCCGATCTTGGCTGGGCCAGGTTGGTGGCCGTTTGGAAATCCCCACGCGGCAAACTCTTTTGATTGATTCCTAATCCATTCTCATTGAACGGTAACCGCACCGCCCTCGGAGACAGTCGTCCATGACCCACCAAAGCCGCCCCCCGTTCACCCTCCGACCCACCCTGTCCGCGCCGGGCACACCGCGCTGGCTTTTGTGGAGCGTGGGCGCGGCCCTCGGGTTGGCCGCCGCCCAGGCCAGCGCCACCAACTTTCCCATCACACCGAACCAGCGCAGCACGGCGCAACAAGTGGCGGCTGCGGGTGTTCCGCTGTCGGAATTGGCCCCAAATGCACCCGACTCCCACGTAGTCAAACGCGGCGATACCTTGTGGGACATCTCCAAGCTATTCCTGAAAAGTCCCTGGCGCTGGCCCGAGTTGTGGGGCATGAATTTGGAGCAAATTCGCAATCCGCACTTGATCTATCCGGGGCAGATTCTAATTTTGGAGCGCATTGGCGACCGCGCCCGCCTGCGGGTGGGTGAGCCCGTGGGCGACACCGTGCGCTTATCGCCCCGCGTGCGTGGCGCGGACATTGCCCGCAGCCCCATCGCCTCTATTCCTTTCCACCTGATTGAGCCGTTTTTGAATGAAGCGGTCATTTTCGAGAAGAACGAACTGGAGAGTGCGCCCCGCGTCGTGGCCGCTCAAGAGGGCCGCGTCATGATGGGCCGCGGCGAAATTGCCTATGTACGCGGCGATTTGGGTGCCAACACCGCCTACCGTGTATTCCGCGAACCCCGCCCTTTGCTCGATCCCACCACCAAAGAAGTGTTGGGTTTTGAAGCGGCCTATGTCGGCGCCGCCGACTACATCCGCGCGGGTGAAACCCGGCCTGGCCCCGACGGCAAACCTGAAGTCGTTCCAGCCACTTTCCGCCTGGGCAACCTGCGCATGGAAGCCGGCGTGGGTGACCGCTTGGCCCCGGTGCTGCAGCGTGAGTTCACCAACTACGTGCCACGCCCACCGCAAAACCCCATCGGCGGACAACTGGCTTCAATTTACGGCGATGGTTTGAACGCGGGCCAGAATCAAATCGTGGCCTTGAACAAAGGGGCGCGCGACGGCTTGGAGCGTGGTCATGTCTTGGCGCTTTGGCGTGACGGCGCGCGTGTGATTGACCGCACCGACCCCAACCGTCCCACCATGAAACTACCCGACGAACGCCACGGCCTGCTCTTCGTTTTCCGGGTGTTTGACCGCATGTCGTACGCACTGATCTTGAACGTGCAAGAGCCGGTCAAAGTGGGCGACCGCTTCACTCAGCCCTGAGCAGCTTGAACAACGCGCGGCCATTTGATGGAGCGCAAGGAGCTGTCAACCTGGCTGCGCTTGCTCGGCACGCCGGGCGTTGGGCGAGACAGTGCGCGGCGTTTGCTGGCGGCATTTGGGTCGCCCCAAGCCGTTTTTGAAGCCCCGCGCCAGGCCTTGCAGCAACACTGCAGCGTCAAGCTGGTCGCGGCGCTGGCCCAAGTCCCTGAGGGTTTCGACGCGCTGCTGGACGAAACCGAGGTTTGGCTGAATGACACAGCTGCCCGGCACGTCCTCACCCTGGCCGATCCGCACTACCCGGCTGCCCTGCTGCAAAGCGCCGATCCACCCTTGTTGCTGTACGCCACCGGCCAACTCGCCCGCCTGGCATCGCCCTGCGTGGCCATCGTCGGCAGCCGCAACCCCACACCGCAAGGCCTGGAGAACGCACGCGCCTTTGCACGCGATTTGAGCCAAGCCGGGTTGACCGTGGTTTCCGGACTGGCACTGGGCATTGACGGTGCAGCCCATGAAGGCGCACTGCAAGGCAAGGGCAGCACGATCGCCGTGGTAGGCACGGGGCTGGATCGTGTTTATCCCAAAGCCCACCATGGGCTGGCCCACCAAATTGCCGAGCAAGGCCTGGTCTTGAGTGAGTACCCCTTGGGCACGCCGCCCTTGCCCAGTTACTTCCCCCAGCGCAATCGCATCATTGCGGGCCTGTCCAGCGGCACCTTGGTGGTAGAAGCGGCAGTCCAATCGGGCTCTTTGATCACCGCCCGCCTGGCCGCCGAGTATGGCCGCGAGGTGCTTGCCATCCCTGGTTCCATTCACTCGCCGCATTCGCGCGGTTGCCATGCCCTCATCAAACAAGGCGCGAAATTGGTGGAGACGGCTCAGGACGTTTTAGAGGAACTCTGCCCCATCACCGGGTTGAGTTCACCGCACCAACCTACGGCTGAAGCTATGGTGGACGCGCCCACGGATTCCGGGTTGCTGGGTTTGATGGGGTACGACCCCATCAGCTTAGACAGCCTGAGTCAGCGCAGCGGCATCGATCCCTCAAACCTCAGCGCTCAACTCTTGGAACTGGAACTCAGCGGCCAAGTGGCTCGTTTACCGGGTCAACTTTTTCAGCGCATGGCAAAGGGATAACAGGCCAACCAAGCCAGTGGCAGCCCGATGTATAGTGCAGCCATGTTTGATGTTCTCGTCTACCTGTACGAAAACTACTGGCGACCCGATGCCTGCCCGGCTCATGACCAGTTGACGCGCAAACTATCCTCGGTGGGGTTCGAGTCCGACGAGATTCAAGAGGCCCTGGTCTGGCTCGATGGCCTGGCTGGCGCGGCCGAGTCCTATGTGGGCGAACAAGCCGAACACAGCGTTCGTGTGTACTCACCTGCAGAACAAGATCACCTGGGACTGGAGTCCATCAGCTTCATTGGTTTTTTGGAGTCGGCGGGTGTTTTGCCGCCCCCGATGCGAGAAATGGTGGTGGATCGCGCCAACGCCATTCCCGGTGGTCCTCTGGATCTGGAAGACCTGAAAATCATCCTCTTGATGGTGTTCTGGAGTTTGGGTGAAGAACCCGATGCGCTGATCTTGGATGAACTCTTCGTTGATGAAGAAGACCGGCTGATCCACTGAGCCTGGTTTCCCGGTGGCTTGGAGCCACCGCTCCATCTGATCAACCCAACAAACGGCTGGGATCGGCGTCCAGTTTGGCCATGGCGTTGCGCGTGGCCCGAACGGTGAGTGCCTCGTCCTGGGCAGGCACCAACAGCCCCGACTGCAAAAACGCCGCGAGACGGTGCTGCTGGAACAAAATACCTCGGCCTTGCGGCGATACGAACAAATGCAGTTGTTTGCGCATGCCTTGCCAGGCGAGTTGCACGGCCTCGTTGCGGTCACGGTAGTCCAGTTTGTACCAACCGCCCACCTGTAAATCTTTGGTCCAAGCCAACATAGCGGGCGTGGGTGCCGTTCCGCCGGAAGCCACCACTTCCAGTTCAGCGGTTTCGTGACCCGACAAGTCCATGACCATGTTGCTGTCAATTTCCATGTCATCGGCTTCGGGCAACAACTCTTCCAAGGTTTCCAAACGGGCTTTGAGTTCTTCGAGCCTGGCCTGGGGAATGGAAGCGGTTTTGGCCGTGAAGGCCTGAGCCAACGAGTCGTTCAGGGTTTGAATGTGTTCATCTTGTTTGGGCAAGGGAACACCCGCGTTTTGCATGCCATCACGCAGCAACTTGAGTAGCGGCGGCAAACGGCGGATCACGTCGGCACGTTCGTCGCGGGTGACCTTGGCGCTGGCCGACCAGATCAAATCGGTCGCGGCGGCTTTCATTTCTTTGATTTCTTCGCCGAACTTGCCCGACTTGACCGCCGTCATGGCCAGCACATCGGCCCACACCTGGAACAAGAAGTCGCGCACACCCTCTTGCACCGGCACGTCACTGAGCATTTTGCGCAGTTCAATGGTGTATTGAATGGCCAAAGTTTCGCGCTGCTCCACTTGCTGCGCCAACGAAACGCCCTTGCGCGTGGTTTCGTTGTCTTGGCTGAAATAGTTCTCTAAGAACTTTTCAAACTCATTGAGCACGGTTTGGAAAACACGCCGACCGGTGTCGGGATAAGCCTCCACCACCTGCACCACCCGTTTGATTTCTTTCTCTAACGTTTCGCCCAAAGGGCTGCTGTGGGTGTCAAAACCCATCACACACGCCCCCATGCGGTCGATCAAACGCCGTGCAGGGTGCTCGGCAGCAGCGAAAAAATCGGGTTCGGAAACCGCCACCCGCAGCACCGGCATTTGCAGGCGTGCAAACCACACGCGCACCGTGGCTGGAATGCGTTCTTCCATCAAGATGCTTTGGAACAACAAGGCCACAATCTCAATCGTGGCCCTCTCGACCGAAGTGGCGGCCGCTTGTTTGAGCGTCTGTTTGCGCTGCGCCAGCTCTTCCAACATCACCGGCGCACTGGCCGCTTCGCCTTGCGAGGGCGCTGTGGTATCTGCATGGGAAGTGGGCTGCATGCGCTCCACCACCCCTTGCTGCGCCACAGAAATGGCGGCATTCAGCCCCGCCGAAGTGGGCTGGGCGCGGGCAGTATCTGCGAATTCGGGCAGGTGGCGGCTGACCATTTTGTTCAAACGCGAGAGCACGGCTTGGGCATGGTCAGCTCCGCGAACCAGTTGACCAGCTTGTGTGGCTGGCCGGGTGTCGTCGTAGCCACCGCTGCGATCCGGCGCGCCCATGGCCGTGGTGGACGCGTAGTTGGGTCGCGCGGCCGGTGCAGGCACCATGGTGGCGCGGGAACGACGAATGAAAGGCCGCAGGTCAATCTCCGGCAACACATGCTGGGCGATCAGCCAGCGGTTGGCCTCGTGATAAGCCTCCTCGGCGAAATGAGACAGCTCGTCGTGGAGTGCCTCTTGCAGCAACTGCCAACCGTCGTGACTCAAACCCGCCTGCCGCCAGGCATGGGTGGCAATACGGGCCAGCACATGGGGTCGCAAGATGTCGTTGCTCTCAAACTCGTCCCTGCCTTCCAATGCGCTGATGCGCGAGCGCAGGTCGGTGAACTCCCAAGAGGCCCGATCCATCATGGCCAAAGCCAGGCGCGAGCTGAGAATTTCGCCTTCTATGGTGTCGTTGTCCACTAAACTCATTTTGTTGGCCCGCCCTTCGGGGCCAGACAAATCACCAAAACGAGACATCGACACCGAGCCGGTGTTCAGCGCCTCTTGCAGTGTGGTCACCATGCCACTCAACCAAAAGGAAGCGGCTTTTTGCAGGTCGTCCACCAGGTCGCGGCGGCGCATGACCAAACCACGCTCAGCCACCTGGCTGAGTTGATGACGGGCTGCTTGCTCTACCGCCTGCACCACGCTGGGAACGGCATTGAGCAAGCCCTCTACGAAGCTGCGCCGGGCCCGTGCGGCCAGAGCAAGAGAATTGGCGTCAGTCGCCATGAAGAGTCAGTGGTAAACCATGAGGTGAAGACCGCTGAACTCTACACCAGCGTTAGAACCTATCCATGAATAAGACAGCCCTGCGCCGGGGTTCCACAGGCCACAGGCGTAGGAGCAGACCGCGCCGTGGTGTCCATCACCACAAGCGGGCTGTGACACCCGCCTGTGGCCTGTGGGGCCCCGACCCGAAGGGTTGCGACGACAAAGCGCGTCTGCGGCGTTGCAACCCTTGCCCAGGGGGACAACCCTGGGCTGCGGCTTGCGCCTTGCATCCATCGCTTTGTCGTCACAACGCAGGGCTGTCTTATTCATGGATAGGTTCTTAGACTACGGCACCCGCATTTGGATCATCGGGATCCGTCTCTTTGTTCGGGTTGGTCTTGACCAAGTCTTCGCGCTTCACGCCCAGCCACATGGCAATGGCCGCAGCCACGAAGACCGAGGAATAAACCCCGAACAAAATGCCGATCGTCAGGGCCAAGGCAAAGTAGTGCAAGGTAGGCCCACCCCAAATCAGCATGGCCACCACCATCATCAAGGTGCTTCCGTGGGTAATCACGGTGCGGCTCATGGTGCTGGTGATGGCGTGGTCGATCACCTCGCGCGAGTTCAGCTTGCGGTATTTGCGGAAGGCTTCGCGCACCCGGTCAAAGATCACCACCGATTCATTCACTGAATAACCCAGCACCGCCAACACCGCCGCCAACACCGCCAACGAAAACTCCCATTGGAAGAAGGCGAAAAAGCCAACGATGATGATCACGTCGTGCAAGTTGGCAATGATGCCGGCCACGGCAAACTTCCACTCGAAACGAAACGCGAGGTAAATCATGATGCCGATCACCGTCACCGCCAGCGCAATCGCGCCGTCCCTCGCCAGCTCGGCGCCCACCGAGGGCCCCACAAACTCGCTGCGCTGCAAACTCACGGGCTGCGCGCCCACGCTGCCGCAAACCGGTTTGCGCAAGGATTCTCCTTTGTCAGTTTGAACCTCTTGAATCGTGACGGCTGCGCCTTCGGCTTTGCACAGGGCATCAAACACGCTGGCCACCACATCGGCCTGCTTCACTTCGCCGCGTATGGGCAGGCGAATCAGTACATCGCGCGAGCTGCCGAAGTTTTGTACCTGAACTTCACCAAAGCCCAGTGCCTCCACCGTTTGGCGGGCTTTGTTGATGTCGGCGGCTTGCGCATACTCCACTTCCACCACGGTGCCGCCGGTGAACTCCACCGACAAATGCAGGCCCCGGGTGGCAATGAAAAACACCGCCGCCAAAAACGTCACGATAGAAATCGCGTTCAAAACCAACGCATGCCGCATGAACGGAATGTCGCGTTGGATGCGGAAGAACTCCATGGACTTGTCCTTTTAGTTTTTGGTTAACTCGGCCGCAACAGGGACGCTGCTGCCCGGCTTCCACACCTGACCAATCGACAGGGTTTTGAGCTTTTTCCTGCCGCCGTAGTAGAGGTTGACCAAGCCGCGCGAGAACATCACCGACGAGAACATCGAGGTCAAAATGCCCAAGCAATGCACCACCGCAAAGCCGCGCACGGGGCCGGAGCCAAAGGCCAACAGTGCCAAACCTGCAATCAAGGTGGTGACGTTGGAGTCCACGATGGTGGCGAATGCTTTTTCGTACCCGGTGTTGATGGCCGCTTGGGGCGATGCGCCCGCGCGCAACTCTTCCCGAATACGCTCGTTGATAAGGACGTTGGAGTCAATCGCCATGCCCAGCACCAAGGCAATGGCGGCAATACCCGGCAAAGTCAACGTCGCTTGCATGAGTGAGAGCACTGCAATCAAGAGCAAGAGATTGAAGGCCAGCGCCAAGGTGGAAAACACACCAAACAGCATGTAGTAAACGCACATGAATGCCGCAATGGCAGCGAAACCATAGAGCACGCTGTTAAAGCCCATTTTGATGTTTTCAGCACCCAAGGTTGGACCCACCGTCCGCTCTTCAATGATTTCCATCGGCGCGGCCAGTGAACCGGCCCGTGTGAGCAGCGCCATGTCGGCGGTTTCTTGCGGCGTGAAGTTACCGGTGATTTGAAACTGATCACCAAACTCGCCTTGAATCGTGGCCACCGAGATGGCTTCGCCCTTGCCCTTTTCATACAGCACGATGGCCATGGGCTTGCCCAGGTTTTCGCGGGTGACGCGGCGCATGTTTTTGCCCGCCACATCGTCCAATCTCACCGACACCGCTGGACGCTGGTTCTGGTCGAAGGTGGACGAAGCCTGTTTGAGCTGGTCGCCCGTGGCCACCACTTCGCGCTTGAGGCCCACACGGGTCACGCGGCCATCACGTTCACGCTGCGGCACCACTTCAGCGGCACCATCGGGCGAGGCTTCTGCCAAACGAATTTGCAACGTAGCCGTGCGGCCCAAAATATCTTTGGCACGTGCAGTATCTTGCACGCCAGGCAGTTGCACCACGATGCGGTCTATGCCTTGCTGCTGAATCACTGGTTCGGCCACACCCAACTCGTTCACCCGGTTGTGCAAGGTTTCAATGTTTTTGGCCAGGGCTTGTTTCTGAATGTCGGCCAAAGCACCCGGCGCGAACTCAGCCACCAACTTGATATTGCTGCCCACGGCTGGCTCTTGCCGCCAGCGCAGGGTGGTGAATTGGTCTGACAACAGTGTTTGTGCGCGCTTGGCTTCGCTCTCGTCGTTGAACTCAATCGACAAACCACCGGAGTCGCGCGTCACCCCCAAGATGCGCACTCTTTTTTCACGCAACAAACTGCGGGCGTCGCTGACATAGGTATCGATCGCCTGCGCTTGCGCCGCCTTCATGTCCACCTGCATCAAAAAGTGAACCCCACCGCGAAGATCCAAACCCAAATACATGGGCAACGCATGCAGTTTGGTTAGCCATTGGGGTGAACGCGAGAGCAAGTTCAGCGCGACGATGTAACTGGGGTCAGCAGGATCGGCGTTGAGGGTTTTGTCGATGACATCTTTGGCTTTGATTTGGATGTCGGTGCTGGCAAAACGAGCCTTCACCGAGTTGCCATCGAACTGCACATAGTCGCTGTCTATCTTGGCCGCGTCCAAAGCGGCCTTGACACGATCCGTCATGCGGGCATCGAGCTTGAGCGTGGCTTTGGCACTGCTCACCTGCACCGCGGGCGCTTCACCGAAAAAATTGGGCATGGTGTAGATGGCACCCAACAGGAGGGTCAGCACCAGCACCACATATTTCCAAACAGGGTAGCGATTCATTTCAACTTTCTTGCCCAGCGGCTTACTTGAAGGTGCCTTTGGGCAGCACTTGCATGACGGAGGCGCGTTGCACTTGCATCTCTACGCCGTTGGCCACTTCCACGTGAACGTAGCTGTCGCCCATTTTGGCAATGCGACCAATCACACCACCGGCAATCACCACCTCGTCGCCTTTGGCCAGGGCATCAATCATGGCGCGGTGTTCTTTTTGACGTTTCATTTGCGGGCGAATCATCACGAAATAAAGCACCACGAACATCAAAATCAAGGGCAGCATGGAGCCCATGCTGCCGAACATGGATTCAGCGCCACCAGTGGCAGCGGGTGCGGTTTGTGCGTATGCGTTGGAGATGAACACGGGATTTCCTTTGATGGAATTTATGAGACTGGATACTTGCCGATACGGGTCGTCAAGACTGATTCAAAGTGGCGCGTTTCGCCTGCAGAAAAGCCTGTGATTGTATTCGTGCGGCACCAGCCAACTCCCCTGGTCGCCAAAGGGAGTAAGGCCAACGCAGGAGTGCACCGCACCAAACAAAACGCCCACCTGGCATCAATGCAAAGTGGGCGCTGTGACGAATAAATCAAGCCGTGTACTTGGTTGCGGGGGCAGGATTTGAACCTACGACCTTTGGGTTATGAGCCCAACGAGCTACCAGACTGCTCCACCCCGCGACTGAGCCTGCGAGTATCGCATAGGCGCAGCACCAAAGCAAGGAAGATCGCGGTTTTCTCTGCATGATTCGCATGGTCAAGCTTGATTGAAACGGAAAAGAGCGGGCAAGAAAAAGCCGACTCAAGGTCGGCCTTTTCTCCAGGATCACCAAGGGTGCTTACTCAGCTTTTTCAGCCTCAGGGGCATCAGCGATCTCAGGGCGATCCACCAATTCCACAAACGCCATCGGTGCGTTGTCGCCCACGCGGAAACCCATTTTCAGGATGCGGGTGTAGCCACCAGGACGCGCCTTGTAGCGGGGGCCAAGTTCGTTGAAGAGTTTGGTGACGATGTCGCGGTCACGCAAACGATCAAAGGCCAAGCGGCGGTTCGCCAACGTGGCTTCTTTGCTCAAAGTGATGAGGGGCTCGACCACGCGGCGCAATTCCTTGGCCTTGGGCACGGTGGTTTTGATGGCTTCGTGGCGAAGCAGGGAAACACACATATTGCGAAGCATCGCAAGGCGGTGCTCGGAGGTGCGGTTGAGTTTGCGAAGTCCGTGACGGTGACGCATGGTGCTGTCCTTTCTTTATAAAACCGACAGCCGTATCAGGTACTGCCGGGGGCACCGGGTTGCTGATGCAACCCTGGGGGTTTACGAGAGACCACAAAGCGCCGGGCCGTCCCAAGCTTTGTGGTCACCCTCTCGGAGGGTGACCGATGTACTCATCGGCCGGGTGTCGTCATTTAACGTTTGTCCAAACCTTGTGGCGGCCAGTTTTCCAGGCGTGCGCCCAAGGTCAAGCCGCGCGAAGCCAACACTTCTTTGATTTCGTTGAGCGACTTGCGGCCCAAGTTCGGCGTTTTGAGCAGCTCGGTTTCGGTGCGCTGGATCAAATCGCCAATGTAGTAAATGTTCTCGGCCTTGAGGCAGTTGGCCGAACGCACGGTGAGCTCAAGCTCGTCCACAGGGCGCAGCAAAATCGGGTCGAACTGGGCATTGCTCTGTTGGGGCTCGCTGAACGCGGCAATTTCACTGCCTTCCAGTTGCGCAAACACCGCCAGTTGCTCGACCAAAATTTTGGCCGATGCACGCACCGCTTCTTCGGGAGAGATGGCACCGTTGGTGTGGATTTCCATCACCAACTTGTCGAGGTCGGTGCGCTGTTCCACACGAGCGCTCTCCACCGTGTAGCTGACACGGGCCACGGGCGAGAACGATGCATCGAGCACGATGCGGCCGATCGACTTGGTGGGCTCGTCGCCATAACGGCGCAAGGTGCCTGGCACATAACCACGGCCTTTTTCCACCTTGATTTGCATGTCCAGCTTGCCGCCTTGCGACAGGTTGGCAATGATGTGGCCAGGGTTGATGATTTCCACGTCGTGCGGGGTTTGAATGTCAGCCGCGGTCACGGGGCCTTCGCCTTCTTTGCGCAGCACCAAGGTGACTTCGTCACGGTTGTGCAAACGGAAAACCACGCCCTTCAAATTGAGCATGATGTGAACCACGTCTTCTTGCACGCCGTCGATAGCAGAGTACTCGTGCAGCACGCCGGCAATGGTGACTTCGGTGGGCGCATAACCGACCATGGAACTGAGCAGTACACGGCGCAGCGCGTTGCCCAAGGTATGGCCGTAACCACGCTCGAAGGGTTCTAGGGTCACCTTGGCACGGTTAATGCCCAGGGGTTCAACATGAATGGCTTTGGGTTTGAGCAGATTGGTTTGCATGAGGTCTTTCTTTCAATACCCTCGGTTCGTTACACCGATAAGGCTGAACAAGTTCCAAGTGAGGACAAGCCGCGCCTGGAGGCGACACCAGCGGCTGGTGTGTTGACCAGTTCTACTGATCCACACACTCGCCGCCACATGACGAACTTAACGTGAATACAACTCGACGATCAGCGCTTCTTTCACGTCAGAAGCAAACTCGTCGCGGTCTGGGGTTTTCTTGAACACACCTTCGAGCTTGCTGCCGTCAACCTGCACCCAAGCAGGCATGCCCATGGACTCGGCCAGTTTGTAGGCTTCGGTCACGCGCAATTGTTTTTTGGCTTTCTCGCGCACGGCCACGGTGTCGCCCACCTTGACCAAGAACGAGGCAATGTTCACCACCTCGCCATTCACCGTCACACCCTTGTGCGACACCAACTGGCGCGCTTCAGCGCGGGTGGAAGCAAAACCCATGCGGTAAACCACGTTGTCCAAGCGCGATTCGAGCAACAAAAGCAAGTTCGCACCGGTATTGCCTTTGCGGCGCTCGGCTTCTGCGAAGTAACGGCGGAACTGGCGTTCCAGCACCCCGTACATGCGTTTGACTTTTTGTTTTTCGCGCAATTGCAAACCGAAGTCGCTGGTGCGCGAGCCAGAGGTGCGGCCATGCTGGCCGGGTTTGCTGTCGAATTTGGCCTTGTCACCGATAGGGCGACGGGCGCTCTTCAAGAACAGGTCGGTGCCTTCACGGCGGGAGAGTTTGGCCTTGGGGCCGAGGTATCGTGCCACGATGATTCCTTATTCAATCTGACGCAGTACCTGCCGCTATCAGCAGGTTGCGCGAGTCTGGCGTGTGCTTTTTTATGCGCTCAGACGGTGGGCTTCAACAACTCAGTGCCGGGCGAACTTCGCACAGCACTGAAACGACAAAGCCGACGGTGCCTTGCAAGGCAACGCCGACCGAAGGGGAAATCTAAAGTATCGCCAAACTTAAATACGACGGCGTTTTTGAGGACGGCAACCGTTGTGCGGTACTGGCGTCACATCAGAGATCAAGTTGATGCGTATGCCCAGCGAAGCCAGCGCGCGCACCGAAGACTCGCGGCCTGGGCCTGGGCCCTTGATGCGCACGTCCAAATTCTTGATGCCTTGCTCTTGCGCCGCGCGGCCTGCCACCTCCGCCGCCACCTGGGCTGCAAAAGGCGTGCTCTTGCGCGAGCCTTTGAAACCCTGGCCGCCGCTGGACGCCCAGGACAGCGCACCACCTTGTCGGTCGGTGATGGTGATGATGGTGTTGTTGAACGACGCATGCACATGGGCAATGCCGTCAGCAACATTCTTGCGGACTTTCTTGCGCACACGTTGTGCGGCGGTATTCGGTGCTTTAGCCATATGCTCTTTCTCTCAAACCTTGATCAGCAAGCGGGCGGTGTTCAAGTGGGCCAAAGGGCTCACTTCTTCACCAGGGCACCCGACTTACGCGGGCCCTTGCGGGTGCGCGCATTGGTTTTCGTGCGCTGACCGCGAACCGGCAACCCACGGCGGTGACGGAAGCCACGGTAGCAGCCCAAGTCCATCAGTCGCTTGATATTGATGGACATTTCACGGCGCAAATCGCCTTCAATGGTCAGGCGACCAATTTCTTCCCGGATTTTTTCCAGATCGGCGTCAGTCAGGTCTTTGATCTTGCGATCAAAAGGCACCGCGCATGAGGTGCAGATTTTCTGCGCCGTGGTGCGGCCAATGCCGTAAATCGCAGTCAAGCCAATTTCTGCGTGCTTGTGCGGGGGAATATTGATACCAGCAATACGTGCCATGTTCGTCCTCTAATCTCGCTTGTAGCGTCTGTCTTCAATCGCAGGGCAACAATCAGCCCTGGCGCTGCTTGTGACGCGGATCGGTACAGATCACGCGCACCACGCCCTTGCGACGGATGACCTTGCAATTCCGGCACATCTTTTTCACCGATGCTGCAACTTTCATGCTCTTCTCCTAAGCCTGCAGGGCTCTTCTAAAAAATCAAACTCGTTCGCCGAACCGCTTTGCCGGTTACTTGGCTCTAAACACAATCCTCGCCCTGGTCAAATCGTAGGGCGTCAACTCCACCGTAACCTTGTCACCTGGAAGGATGCGGATGTAGTGCATGCGCATCTTTCCCGAAATATGTCCAAGCACCACGTGCCCGTTTTCTAACTTCACACGAAAGGTGGCATTGGGAAGATTCTCAAGAATCTCACCTTGCATTTGAATGACATCGTCTTTCGCCATGCCTGCCGTATCAATTGGTTCAAGTGAGCATCAGCTCGGCTTGAAGTTGGCTTTCTTCAACAATGAGTCGTACTGCTGACTCATCACATAACTCTGCACCTGGGCCCAGAAGTCCATGGTCACCACCACGATAATCAAGAGCGAGGTGCCACCAAAATAGAAAGGCACGTTGTACTTCAGCACCAAAAACTCGGGCAACAAACAAACCGCCGTGATGTAAACCGCACCGGCCAAGGTCAGGCGAGACAAAATTTTGTCGATGTGGCGTGCTGTTTGATCACCTGGACGAATGCCGGGAATAAACGCACCGCTCTTCTTCAAGTTGTCTGCCGTCTCTTTGCTGTTGAACACCAAGGCGGTGTAGAAAAAGCAGAAGAAAACAATCGCCGCCGCATAGAGCAACACATAAATCGGCTGACCAGGCGACACCATGGCCGCCACATCACGCAACCAACGCATGCCGTCGCCCGTGGCAAACCAACCCACCACGGTAGCTGGCAACAAAATGATGGACGAGGCGAAGATCGGCGGAATCACGCCCGACATATTCAGCTTCAGCGGCAAGTGTGAGGACTGGCCACCATACACCTTGTTGCCCACCTGACGTTTGGCGTAGTTGACCAAAATTTTGCGCTGGCCGCGTTCCACGAACACCACCGCATAGGTCACCGCACCCACCAAAAACACAATCAGCAGGCCAGCAAAAATGCTCATCGAACCACCGCTGACCAAGGTACCAAACTGCGCCATGGCACCAGGCAAACCTGCCGCGATACCGGCAAAAATCAGAATAGAAATACCGTTGCCCAAACCGCGTTCGGTGATTTGTTCACCGAGCCACATCAAGAACATGGTTCCCGCTACCAAGCTCACCGTCGCTGTCATGCGAAAGCCAAAGCCGGGTGCAATCACCAAACCCGCAGAACCTTCCAGTGCAATCGCAATGCCCAATGCTTGGAAGATCGCCAGCCCCAAAGTGCCGTAGCGTGTGTACTGGGTGATCTTGCGACGACCCGCTTCGCCTTCTTTCTTCAAAGCTTCCAATGTGGGAACCACATAAGTCATCAACTGCATGATGATGGAGGCCGAGATGTAAGGCATGATGCCTAGCGCCAACACCGAGAAACGCGACAAAGCGCCACCCGAGAACATGTTGAGCAAATTCAGAATTCCGCCTTGCTGGCTGTTGAACAACTGCTGCAACTGAACCGGATCAATTCCTGGCACCGGAATATGGGTGCCTATGCGGTACACCACCAAAGCCAGCAGCAAAAAAATCAGGCGACGGCGCAGGTCGCCGAACTTGCCGCTTTTTGCGAGTTGTGTTGCGTTGGTGGCCACGAGGTCAGTTCCGAAAAATGCAGGCAATCAGCGATCAGCCGACCGAACCACCCAAGGCTTCAATCGCCGCTTTGGCACCAGCCGTGGCACCAATACCCTTGAGTGCCACTTTGCGGGTCAACTCACCGGATTTGATGACCTTGACGGTTTTCACCAACTCACCCACCAAATGGGCTTGTTTGAGCGACAACAAATCAACTTCAGGGGCGCCTAAACGCTCCAGGTCGGTCAGATTGATTTCCGCGTTGTATTTCAACTGGGCAGACTTGAAGCCACGCTTTGGCAAGCGACGCTGCAAAGGCATTTGACCGCCTTCAAAGCCCACTTTGTGGTAACCACCCGCACGGGACTTTTGACCTTTGTGACCACGGCCTGCGGTTTTGCCCAAGCCGGAACCAATACCACGGCCTACACGGCGGCGTGGGCGCTTGGATCCAGAGGCGGGTTTGATGCTGTTCAATTCCATGATGGTGTTCTCGTTGATGTGGTGCCTGACTTTAAAAATCAAAGCACCTTCACCAGGTAAGCCACTTTGGTGATCATGCCGCGCACAGCGGGCGTGTCTTCCAAGGTGAACTGGCTGTTCAGCTTACGCAAACCCAGACCACGCACGGTAGCGCGGTGAGACTCGCGGGTGCCGGCAATGCTGCGCACCAGTTTGACCGTCAGCGTTTTTTTGTTGCTCATGATTGTTCTCCGTGCCCTAGCGAATCAACCCAGGATTTGCTCGACCGTGAGGCCGCGTTTCGCTGCGACATCCGCCGGGGTGGTAGTGTTCTTGAGCGCATCCAGCGTGGCGCGAACCAAGTTGTAGGGGTTGTTCGAGCCCAGGCTCTTACACACGATGTCGGTGACACCCAAGACTTCAAACACGGCTCGCATCGGGCCACCCGCGATGATGCCGGTACCAGGCGCGGCAGGCGCCATCAGCACACGTGAAGCACCATGCTCACCTTCCACCTTATGGTGGATGGAGCCGTTCTTGAGGGACACTTTGAACAGGTTGCGGCGCGCGTCCTGCATCGCCTTGGTCACGGCCACCGGCACTTCTTTCGACTTGCCTTTGCCCATGCCAATCTTGCCGTCACCGTCACCGACCACGGTCAGCGCTGCGAAACCGAGAATTCGGCCACCCTTCACCACTTTGGTGACGCGGTTGACGGAAATCATCTTTTCCTTCAGGCCGTCTTCGCTGCCCTCTTGGGGGCCACGTGCTTGAAATTTAGCCATTGTTTATCCTTGCTGGATCAGAACTGAAGACCGGCTTCACGCGCGGCTTCGGCCAGTGCTTTGATTCGACCGTGATAAGCGAAGCCTGCGCGGTCGAACGCTACTTTTTCAATGCCAGCAGCTTTCGCTTTTTCGGCGATGCGTTTTCCAATCAAAGAGGCTGCCGCCACATTGCCGCCCTTGCCCGCTGCGCCCAGCTCTTTACGAACCGAACTCTCAGCAGTGGAGGCGCTCGCCAGCACCTTGGAACCATCATCAGAGATGACGTTGGCATAGATGTGTAAATTGGTGCGAAACACCGTCAAACGCGCCACGCGCTGAATGGCAATGCGCAGACGGGTTTGGCGTGAGCGGCGAATGCGCTGATCTTTTTTGTTCAACATGTCAATCGCCCCTTACTTCTTCTTGGTCTCTTTGAGAGAGACTTTTTCGTCTGCATAACGAATGCCTTTGCCTTTGTAAGGCTCGGGCGGACGGATGGCGCGAACTTCGGCGGCAATTTGACCCACCACTTGGCGGTCAGCGCCTTTGATCACGATTTCCGTTTGCGATGGGCATTCAACCTTGATGTCGGCAGGCATGTCTTTGCCCACGGGGTGAGAAAACCCAATTTGCAAATTCAACTTCTGGCCTTGGGCTTGGGCGCGGAAACCCACGCCGACCAAGGTCAGCTTCTTCTCGAAACCCTTGCTCACGCCGTTGACCATGTTGGCCAGCAAGGCGCGCATGGTTCCGGTCATGGCATCGGCTTCGGCGGACTCGTTGGCGGCGATGAAACTGAGCACGCCAGCGTCGTTCTTCACGCTCACCAGCGGGCTGGTCACACGAACCAAGGTGCCCAAAGCGCCCTTGACGGTAATTTGCTCTGCATTGACCGATACATCCACACCCTTGGGAACGGAGATCGGCATTTTTCCTACGCGGGACATTGCTTTTGCTCCTTTCTTACGAGACGTAACACAGCACTTCGCCACCAATACCCACTTGGCGCGCTTTGCGGTCGGTCATGACGCCTTTGGGCGTGGTCACAATCGCCACACCCAAGCCGTTCATCACATTAGGAATATCGTGACGGCCTTTGTAGATGCGCAAGCCAGGGCGGCTCACACGCTCAATGTGCTCGATCACGGGACGGCCGGCGTAGTACTTCAGTGCAATTTGCAACTGAGGCTTGGCGGGCTCGCCCACCACAGAAAAACCGTCGATGTAACCCTCGTCCTTCAAGACCTGCGCAATGGCAGCCTTGATTTTGGACGACGGCATCACAACGCTGGGCTTGTCAACCATCTGCGCGTTGCGGATGCGGGTCAACATGTCAGCGATAGGATCACTCATGCTCATTCGAATATCTCCTACCGATTACCAGCTGGCCTTGATGATGCCAGGGATGTCGCCCTTGAACGCCAGTTCACGGATCTTGTTGCGACCCAAACCGAATTTGCGGAAGGTGCCACGAGGGCGACCTGTCAACTCGCAGCGATTGCGCTGACGAGTTGGGTAAGCGTTGCGGGGCAACTGCTGCAACGCCAGACGAGCGGCGTAACGCTCTTCGTCAGATTTTTTCGCATCGTTGGCAGTGCTCTTGAGCTCTGCGTATTTCTTTGCGTACTTGGCAACCAGTTGCGTGCGCTTGAGTTCACGCTGGATAAGCGATGTCTTGGCCACGGACTGCCCCTTTAGTTCTTGAACGGAAATTTGAACGCCGCCAGAAGGGCCTTGGCCTCTTCGTCGGTCTTGGCGGTCGTGGTGATGCTGATGTTCAAACCGCGCAGCGCATCCACCTTGTCGTAGTCGACCTCGGGGAAAATGATCTGCTCTTTGACGCCAATGTTGTAGTTGCCACGACCGTCAAAGGAACGACCAGAAATACCCCGGAAGTCGCGCACACGGGGCAAGGCCACGGTCACGAACCGATCCAGGAATTCATACATTTGCACGCCACGCAGGGTCACCATGCAACCGATGGGCACGCCGTCACGAATCTTGAAACCGGCAATCGCTTTTTTGGACTTGGTGACCACGGGCTTTTGACCAGCGATCTTGGTCAAGTCGCCAACAGCATGTTCCATGACTTTCTTGTCAGACACCGCTTCGCTCACACCCATGTTCAAGGTGATTTTGGTCAAGCGCGGCACCTGCATGGGTGACTTGTAGCCGAACTTGGCAGAAAGTTCGGGCGCAATCTTGTCGCGGTAAATCGCTTGCAGACGCGCCACTTTGGGGGCAGTTTGTTGTTGAGCCATGTCCGCCTCTTACGCCTTGATTTCTTCACCGCTGGACTTGTAGACGCGAACGCCGTTGTCCTTGGTCTTGCGAGCTTGCTGCTCGGCCTCGGTGAGCAACTTAATGCCCACACGGTCAGCCTTGCCGGTTGCCGGATTAAAAATGGCCACATTGGACTGGTGAATCGACAGCGTCTTGCTGACCACGCCACCCGTGGTGCCCTTCATGGGATTGGGCTTGACGTGTTTTTTCACCACGTTCACGCCCTCGACCACGATGCGGTCTTCGTCAACGCGCTGCGTCACCGTTCCACGCTTGCCTTTGTCGCGGCCGGTCAACACAATGACCTGGTCGCCTTTGCGAATTTTGTTCATGACCTTGTGTCCTGCTTTTACTTAACGAGGCGCTTACAAAACCTCAGGCGCCAGCGACACAATCTTCATGAAGCGCTCGGTGCGCAACTCGCGCGTGACCGGGCCGAAGATGCGGGTGCCGATAGGCTCCAACTTGGCATTCAGCAGCACAGCCGCGTTGCCATCAAACTTCACCAAGGAGCCGTCTTGACGACGCACGCCCTTGGCGGTGCGAACGACCACAGCGCTGTAAACCTCGCCTTTTTTGACGCGGCCGCGTGGCGCAGCTTCTTTGATGCTGACCTTGATGACATCACCAATACCAGCGTAACGACGCTTGGAACCGCCGAGCACCTTGATGCACATGACGGATTTAGCGCCCGTGTTGTCTGCGACGTCGAGCCGCGATTGCATTTGAATCATTGTGTGTTCCCAACTTGCACCCCGGGCACCAAGCCCCAGGGCCAGGGCCAGTGCGCCGCGATCAGTCTTGGGCCCGTTGTTGTTTGCAACTACCGGATTTCAGCGAACACTCGCTTCCACCCTGCACCCACAAACCCCACTTGGGGCGAAGCCAAACTCTTTGCTTGCCGCTGTAGCAAACCAGAACTTTCAGCGAAGTCTGTGATTATCTACTTTGCAAAACGCTTTTGTCAAGCGTTTTGCATCACTATTTGCGGGGCCATGCCCCACACCTGGATTTAAGCCAACAACTGCTTGGCTTGTTTGAGCATGGTGGCAGCATCGCTCACCTCAAACTTGCCTGGGCCTTCAATGTTCAGCGACTTCACCACGCCATCCACCACCAGCATGGAGTAACGCTGCGAGCGTTGGCCCATGCCATGCGCGCCGAGATCCAGGGTCAAACCCACGGCTTTAGTGAAGTCAGCATTGCCGTCGGCCATCATGCGGACTTTGCCTGCGGTTTTTTGGTCGCGGCCCCATGCGCCCATCACAAAAGCGTCATTCACCGAGATGCACCACACTTCGTCAATACCGGCTGCGCGCAAAGCGTCGTACTCGGCCACATAACCCGGCACATGTTGGGCAGAGCACGTGGGAGTGAAGGCACCCGGCAAAGCAAACACGGCAATCTTCTTGCCTGAGGTGAGTGTCGCAATGTCAAAACTGTTGGGGCCGAGAGAACAACCATTGCCTTCCACCTCGATGAATTCTTTGAGTGTACCCACAGGCAACTTGTCACCAATTTTCAACATGCTGTTCTCCAAAAAATAAAAGGCTGGCCGCTATTTTGTCAGCGAGCCAGCCTTGTATCGCCGCGGGACTTGAATAGACCCGCAAACGGGCAGGATTAAACCGCGCGGGCTTTTTCCACCAAACGCGTCACCACCCAAGACTTGGTCTTGGAGATAGGACGGCTTTCGGCGATCTCCACCACGTCGCCCATTTTGTACTCGCCCTTTTCATCATGGGCGTGGTACTTGCTGGACTTGGCCACAATCTTGCCGTACAGCGCGTGTTTGGTGCGACGCTCGATCAAGACGGTGATGGTTTTGCTGCGTTTGTCGCTGACCACCTTGCCCACCAGGGTGCGGGTGTTTTTAGCGGCTGGCGCGACTTCGGGTGTGGATGCGCTCATTTAGCGGCTCCTTCTTTTTTCTTGGCAGCCAAGATGGTCTTGGCGCGCGCGATGGCGCGGCGGGTGTTGCCCAACTGGGTGTGGTTGGTCAACTGCTGGGTGGCGCGCTGCATGCGCAGACCGAAATGCGCCTTGAGCAGCTCGGCAATCTCTTTTTCGAGACCGGCAACGTCTTTGGCGCGGAGTTCAGAGGCTTTCATATTCAATTCTCCGAGGCGCTTCAAGCGCCAACTTGACGAGCCACGAAGGTGCACTTCAGCGGCAACTTGGCAGCAGCCAAAGTGAAGGCTTCGCGGGCCAGGCTTTCTGCAACACCGTTGATTTCGTAGAGCACCTTGCCCGGCTGAATTTCAGCCACGTAGTACTCAGGGTTACCCTTGCCGTTGCCCATGCGAACTTCGGCAGGTTTTTGCGAAATGGGCTTGTCCGGGAAGATGCGAATCCAAATGCGCCCACCACGTTTGACGTGACGAGAGATGGCGCGACGCGCTGCTTCAATTTGGCGCGCGGTCAAACGACCACGTTCGGTGGCCTTGAGGCCAAAGTCGCCAAACGACACTTTCGCGCCCCGGGTAGCAACACCCGTGTTGCGCCCTTTTTGTTCCTTGCGGAATTTTCTGCGTGCTGGTTGCAGCATGTTTATTCTCCTTTGGCGTCAGGCGCAGCAGCAGGTGCCGCGACCTTACGAACGCGCTTGACGGCGGGCGTCTTGGGTGCATCACCGACAGGGGCAGCTCCTGCATCGGGGCGGCCTGCGGCGGGCGCAGCAGAACGTGGCGCGCCACGATCAGCACCGCCTGGACGACCACGACCATCAGGCGCGCCGCCAGGACGAGCATTGCGGCGTGGGCGACGATCGTCTTCAGCCCCGGGGGGCGTGACAATGCCAGGGGCATCCCCATTGGCCAAGCGGTCACCACGGTAAACCCAGCACTTCACGCCGATGATGCCGTAGGTCGTCTTGGCTTCAGAGAAACCGTAGTCGATGTCGGCCTTCAAGGTGTGAAGCGGCACACGGCCTTCGCGGTACCACTCGGTTCGCGCAATTTCAATGCCGTTCAAACGGCCTGCTGACATCAACTTGATGCCCTGGGCACCCATGCGCATGGCGTTTTGCATCGCGCGTTTCATTGCGCGGCGGAACATGATGCGTTTTTCAAGCTGCTGCGTGATCGAGTCAGCGATGAGTTGGGCGTCCACTTCGGGCTTGCGCACTTCTTCAATGTTCACAGCCACTGGCACACCCAGACGGCGAGCCAATTCGGCCTTGAGGTGCTCGATGTCTTCGCCTTTTTTGCCAATCACCACACCCGGACGGGCCGAGAAAATGGTGATACGGGCGTTCTTGGCAGGACGCTCAATCAAGATGCGCGACACCGCCGCGCTTTTGAGCTTGGCTTTGAGGTAGTCACGAACCTTCAAGTCTTCAGCCAACATGGTGGCAAAGTTGGCGTTCGATGCGTACCAACGCGAAGCCCAGTTACGGGTGACAGGCAGACGGAAGCCTGTTGGATGAATTTTTTGTCCCATGGCCTGCTTCTCTTTAGTTGCCGACGGTGATGTAGATGTGCGCAGTCGGCTTGCTGATGCTGTTGCCGCGGCCCTTGGCCCGTGCGGAGAAACGCTTCAGGATGGCACCTTGCTCCACATAGATCGTCTTGACCTTGAGGGTGTCAATGTCGGCACCGTCGTTGTGCTCGGCGTTCGCAATCGCGGACTCCAAGCATTTTTTGATGATGCCGGCTGCTTTTTTGGGGGTGAATGTCAGGATGTTCAGGGCCTGGGCCACAGGGCGGCCACGCACCAAGTCGGCCACCAAGCGGCCTTTGTCGGCAGACAGCCGAACACCACGGACGATTGAACGTGTTTCCATCGTCGTCATCCTCACTTCTTATTGGCTTTTTTATCGGCCGGATGCCCTTTGAATGTGCGGGTGAGCGCAAATTCGCCGAGCTTGTGGCCAACCATTTGGTCGGTCACATACACCGGAATGTGTTGTTTGCCGTTGTGAACGGCAATCGTCACGCCGATGAAATCAGGCAAGATGGTGGAGCGGCGCGACCAAGTTTTGATCGGCTTTTTGTCTTTGGTCGCGGCGGCCTTCTCAACCTTCACACGCAAGTGCTGGTCAACGAAGGGACCTTTTTTCAGTGAACGAGTCATTGCGCGTCCCCCTTACTTCTTACGACGCGAGACGATCATCGTCTGCGTGCGCTTGTTGTTGCGAGTGCGGTAGCCTTTGGTCAAGGTGTTCCACGGCGACACAGGAGCCTGGCCCTCGCCGGTGCGGCCTTCGCCACCACCGTGCGGGTGATCCACCGGGTTCATGGCCACGCCACGAACTGTGGGGCGAATGCCCTTCCAGCGGATGGCGCCGGCCTTACCGTACTGGCGCAAGCTGTGCTCTTCGTTGGACACTTCACCAATGGTGGCGCGGCAATCGATGTGAATCTTGCGCACTTCACCAGAGCGCAAACGCACCTGAGCGTAAACGCCTTCGCGTGCCAACAGGGTAGCCGAAGCGCCTGCGGAACGAGCGATTTGCGCGCCCTTGCCTGGCAGCATTTCAATCGCGTGGATGATGGAACCCACGGGAATGTTGCGTATGGGCAAGGTGTTGCCGGCCTTGATGGGCGCTTCTGCGCCGCTCAAAATCGTTGCACCCACTTCAATGCCACGCGGGGCAATGATGTAGCGGCGCTCGCCGTCGGCATAACAAATCAAAGCGATGTGCGCGGTGCGGTTGGGGTCGTACTCGATACGCTCCACTTTCGCGGGAATGCCGTCTTTGTTGCGCACGAAATCAACCACGCGGTAGTGGTGCTTGTGACCACCGCCTTTGTGGCGAATCGTGATGTGGCCGTTGTTGTTGCGGCCCGCGTTTTGCATTTGCGGCTCGAGCAAAGACGCCTCGGGGCGGCCTTTGTAGAGGTGCGCATGCACCACCTTGACCACGCCACGGCGGCCAGGTGAGGTTGGTTTGACTTTAACGACGGCCATTACGCAGCCTCCCCGGAGAAGTTCAACTCTTGTCCGGCCTTGAGCGAGACATAGGCCTTCTTGACATGGTCACGGCGACCGATGGACTTGCCAAAGCGCTTGACCTTGCCTTTTTGAATCACGGTGGAGACAGACTCCACTTGCACCTTGAACATCAGTTCAACGGCGGCTTTGATTTCAGGCTTGGTCGCATCGCGCAGCACCTTGAAGAGCACTTGGTTGTTCTTCTCGGCCACCGCAGTCGCTTTTTCGCTGATGATGGGGGCGACCAGCACTTGGGCCAGACGGCCTTCATTGTGTTTGGTTGAGGTGCTCATGCGAACATCTCCTTGATTTGCTCAACCGCAGCCTTGGTCACCAGCACTTTCTTGAAGTAAACCAGTGCCAACGGGTCGGCGTGACGGGGCTCAACCACCAGCACGTTGACCAGGTTGCGCGAGGCCAAGAACAGGTTGTCGTCCAGGTCATCGGTGATGACGAGCACAGAGTCCAAACCCATGGCCTTGAATTTGGCAGCCAGCAGTTTGGTTTTGGGTGATTCCACTTTCAAAGAATCCACCACCGCAATCCGGCCTTCACGCGCCAACTGCGAGAAGATGGCGGCCATACCGGCGCGGTACATCTTTTTGTTGACTTTTTGGGTGAAGTTTTCGTCCGGGCTGTTTGGGAAAATACGGCCGCCTCCGCGCCACAGCGGGGACGAGGTCATACCAGCACGCGCACGACCGGTGCCTTTTTGACGGAAGGGCTTCTTGGTGGAGTGCTTGACCATGGCACGGTCAAGTTGAGCACGGGTGCCTTGACGCGCGTTGGCCTGGAAGGCCACGACGATCTGGTGCACCAGGGCTTCGTTGTATTCACGGGCGAACACGGTGTCAGGCGCATCCACCTTGGAGGTGGCTTGGCCTTGTTCATTCAGGAGCTCGAGCTGCATCAGTTGGCTCCTTTCTTCACTTTAGCCTTGATGGCGGGGCAAACCACCACATGACCATTTTTGGAACCAGGCACCGCACCACGCACCAGCAGCAGTTGACGGGCTTCGTCCACGCGCACGATGTCAAGGTTTTGCACGGTTTTGGTCACATCACCACGGTGGCCCGACATTTTCTTGCCTGGAAATACGCGACCGGGGTCTTGCGCCATGGAGATCGAGCCCGGCACATTGTGCGAACGGCTGTTACCGTGCGACGCACGCTGCGAGCTGAAGTTATGGCGCTTGATGGTGCCAGTGAAGCCTTTACCGATGGAGGTGCCCTGCACATCCACCATTTGGCCCACAGCGAACACGCTCACCGGCACTTGTGCGCCCGGCTTGTAGCCAGCAGCCACTTCAGCAGGAACGCGGAATTCTTTGAGCCACTCACCGGCCTCAGCACCGGCTTTGGCCAGGTGGCCTGCTTCGGGCTTAGAAACACGGGAGGCTTTGCGGCTGCCGAAAGTGATTTGGAGGGCGCTGTAGCCGTCCGTTTCAGCCGTTTTGACCTGAGTCACGCGGTTGTTGGACACGTCCAGCACAGTCACAGGAACGGCGTCGCCGTCGTCTGTGAAGATGCGCATCATGCCCACCTTGCGGCCCAGCAATCCCAGGCGATGGCCTGGATCTGTGGTCGTCATGAATATTCTCCAGCCCCCAACGCCCAAATAGCGAGGAAGCCTTTGTTTACGAAGGCCCGACATCGATTGGCCGGGCTGACTTATTTCCCCAGAACCCAGGCGCAAGGCCTTCGAGTTAAGGGAAGCCTGTTAGTATAGCAGTTACGGCTCGCGCCGCAACTGCCCCGCACCCACAAAACGGTCTTATTGCAACTTAATTTCGACGTCCACACCCGCTGGCAAGTCGAGTTTCATCAGAGCGTCCACCGTCTTGTCGGTGGGATCCACGATGTCCATCAAACGCTGGTGGGTGCGAATCTCGAACTGGTCACGCGAGGCTTTGTTGACGTGCGGCGAGCGCAAGATGTCAAAACGCTGCATGCGGGTCGGCAGGGGCACGGGGCCCCGAACGATCGCACCGGTGCGTTTGGCGGTGTCAACAATTTCCAGCGCAGACTGATCGATCAGCTTGTAGTCAAACGCTTTGAGACGGATGCGGATTTTTTGTTTGGTTGACATGGCTGATCCTTATTCAATGATCTTGGCCACAACCCCCGCACCCACGGTGCGGCCGCCCTCACGAATGGCAAAGCGCAGGCCTTCTTCCATCGCAATTGGGTTGATCAGCTTGACGGTGATGCTGACGTTGTCGCCAGGCATGACCATCTCTTTG
>JBJTHI010000307.1:0-9170 GCA_046094425.1 Burkholderiales bacterium
GAAAACTTCTGTGCTCAGGGCCGGGGCCGCATCTACCGCTACCGCTTCAACGACAAAGTGGTGTCCATGGATTTGTGCATCCAAAGTGGCAATACGCTGGTCATTCTGAAAACGGCCTATGACGAGTCGTATAAAACCGTCTCGCCGTCGTCATTGATGCGGCAAGATCAGTTCCAGGCACTGTTCGCCGACCCCACCCTCCAGCGCATTGAGTTCTACGGCAAGGTGATGGAGTGGCACACCCGCTGGACAGATAATGCGCGCAGCATTTACCACCTCACGTCTTACCGCTGGGGCTTGGTGCAACGTTTGCACCAGCAAATTGCAAGCTGGCGCAAGCCTGCCTCGGGAGCACAGTCTTCCCCCACGCAGATCGTTTGAACCCTGGGTGTTCGGTTTCACTGCGCCGAACACCCTTCACTTGAATTGCCCACCATGAGTTCTGCCCAAATCGCCGTTGTCATTCCCCATTTCCAAAGAAAGCCCGGATTGCTCGGTGTGGCATTGCGTTCCGTGTTCACACAAAGCCTGGCGGCGCAAGTACATGTCGTGGTCGTAGACGACGAATCTCCCATATCCGCCGAAAGTGAAGTGGCACAACTGAACGATTTGCCTACAAACCAAATCACCGTCATTCGGCAAAAAAATGGCGGTGCGGGTTCAGCTCGCAACAAGGCCTTGGACAACGTGCCCGCCGGGGTTCAGTTCGTCGCTTTCTTGGACTCTGACGATTCCTGGCGCCCCGGCCACCTGGAGAACGCGCTGGCCGCTTTGAACCAAGGGTTTGACGGTTATTTTGCCGACTGGTGGTCGTACAACTTTCCCGAGCAAACCAACTTTGAACGCATACAAGCACTGAAGGCGCAAGACCATGTTGCCGTCGCCGGGGCCAAACGCAGTTACGCACTGGGCGTGACACCGCTGGAGCACATCATCAAAGACGGCGGTGGTGTGATTCAAACCTCCACCGTGGTCTATCGTTTCCACAAATACCCGCAACTGCGTTTTCGTGAGCAGTTCTACAACGGCCAAGACTTTTTCTTTTGGATGGATTTGGGCCAGCTCGGTGCGAAGTTTGTCTTCTCTTTTGAAGTGGACTGCGACAACGGCGAGGGCATCAACATTTACCAAGGCGCAGGCTGGGGCACAGAACGCTCCTTGCAGCGTTTACGCAATGAGCTGTTTGTGTGGACATCGGCCCGCAAGTTTTACCCCATGAGCCCGGCCTTGTTGGACGCCAACAAACGCACCATACGCAACTTGCAGCAAGGCGTGGTGCGGGACTTGTTGCATCGACTACGCCACCGCCGTCCTATTTCAGGCAAGCTGCTTGGTGACATCATCAAGATGGATCCCGTGATCTTGGGCCTGATGCCCTGGGTGCCAATGAAAGTAGTGCTCGACAAATTGTTTCGTCGCGGGTCATGACGGAGCCCCAAACCACACGTTCGACGCCCGCTGCACCTTCAGTCCCTTCTGCAAGGCGTGCCGTTTTTTACGCCTTCGGCCAACGTTATTTGGCCTTTGTTTTTCAGCTCGCCACGTCCATCATCCTGGCGCGGCTGCTCACACCACAAGAAACCGGGGTTTTCTCGCTGGCCGCCGCAGCCGTGGCCATAGGCACCATCTTGCGTGAGTTCGGCACCACCGACTATGTGGTGAGCCAAAAAGACATCTCGCCGCAAAAACTACGCGCCGCTTACACCGTCACCGTGGGTTTTGCGTGGGCCACTGCCGCCGTGCTGTTCATCGCGGCCTATCCGCTGGCCGCCCACTACAACGAACCCGGTTTGGCCACTGTGATGCATGTGCTGTGTTTGAACTTTGCGCTGGTACCACTGGGCTCCATCGCCACGGCCATGCTGACCAAGTCACTGCGCTTTGACGTGTTGTTCTGGATTCAAACTGCTTCTGTGGTGGTGGGTGCCGTAGTGACCGTGGTTTGTGCCTTGGTGGGATTGAGCTCACAAAGTCCGGCCTGGGGATCGGTAGCGGGCATTGCGACCACAGTGGTAATTCTTCTGGTACGCGACCCGGCGTCGGTCTTGATGCTGCCCGGTCTGCATGATCTGAGACACGTGCTGCGTTTTGGCGGCACGCTCACCGTGGCGCGCATCATTGAAAGCATTGCCAACCGCAGCCCCGATTTCATCGTCAGCGGCATGCTCGGTTTTCACGCTGGTGGTGTACTGAGCAAAGCCAGTAGCCTCAATGCTGGCTTCTACGACTTCTTCGCATCGGCCGTGGTGCGCGTAGCCACCCCGGTATTGGCAGCAGCACGACATGGCAATACAGGGGTGGCCGATGGTTACCGACATGCCATCGTCATGATGGCGGCAGTGCAGTGGTTGTTTTTTGGTCTGATGGGCATCACCGCCCCGGAGTTGGTGTTGGTGCTCTTTGGTCAACCCTGGGTGGAGGCCGTACCTATTTTGCAAATTGGCGCGGTACAAGGTTTGCTCTACGCCCCTTTCATGCTGTGCACTCCTTTGCTGACGGCCTGTGGAGCCGCAGGAGCGCAGTTGCGCATCAATTTGGTCTACGGTGTGGCGTTGGTCGTGGCTCTGGCGGTAGGCTGTTTACACAGTTTAGAGATGGCCGTGCTTCTTTCCGTGAGCGCACACCTGATACGCATGGCTTTGTTCAGTGTGGCGACCCGGCAGCAATGCGGCATTTCCACGCGCAGCGTGGTCGCCGGTCTGGGATCCACCGCCTTGGTTTGCGGCGCCGCAGCCTTGTGTGCTTGGAGTACAAGGCTGGGGATGAATGCTTTGAACCAACCCGCCTGGCTGACGTTAATCTGCACGGTGGCTGCCTCCGTTTTGGCCTTCTTGATGTCGGCCACTGTAGCGAAGCACCCTTTGGTTGGTGAACTGCGCCGCTTGCTTGCCGCGTTGCCAACCACACGCAAACCGCCCACCGTCTGAAAGCCATTCAAGCCATGAAAAATCACCTCAGTGTGGTGATCCCATGCTTCAAGCCAGATTTTTTGAGGCAGGCACTGAATTCGCTGCGCCGCCAAACCGATACCCATTTTGAATTAATCCTCGCCGATGACGCGAGCCCCCATGACTTGGCGTCTATCGTCGAACCGTTTTCAAACGACTTGAACCTGAGGTACGTTCGCTTTGAAAAAAACCTTGGCGCACAGGATTTGTGTGCCCATTGGAACCGGGCCTTGCGTCTTGCGACACACGAGTGGGTATGGTTTATGGGCGACGACGACGAACTTGAGCCAGCGTGCATTGCAACGGTACGCCAAGCGATGTCCGAAGCACCTGATTGGCGCGGGCTGTGGCGTGTCAACGTCAAAAAAATCAATGCCGATGATCTGGTGATCAAGGAGTGCCCTCCTTGGCCTGTTCACTTGAGCTCATTCGATTACTTGAAAGCCAGACTCTCAGACGAAGTGGAGAGCTTTGCTTGCGAGTACATCTTCAACAAATCGCAGCTAGAGGCTGCTGGTGGCTTTGTCTCATTTCCCTTGGCATGGTGCTCTGACGATGCCACCTGGTTGTCTTTGGCAGGACACGCTGGCATCAAAACAGTGGCCGGGCAAGACGCGTGCGCTCGCTGGCGGACATCCACACTGAACATCAGCGGCGCAGGCAGCAAGTTGAGCAAAATCAAACACGAGTCGCGTTTGCGCTACTTGGAATGGTTGCAGCAACAGCACCAAGCACTGTTCCCGGCCCATTGCCACAGCGCATGGCGTGAATCAAACAAGCAACGACTCCAGTGGGCAAACCATGCGCTGCACTCCAACAAAGTTCGTCTTGGTGCAGTAGAGCTGCTGAACTCTGTGTGGCGTCTGCATCGGTGCCTGGATTTACCTCTGTTGCACGTTGCCTATCAGATGATTCGCGTCCAACGATGGGTGGCCAGTTACCGATGAGACTAATTTATGGAGTCACCCGCCCATACACCCGCGCCAACGCCGCTGCGATTCCCTCCCAGGTCAAGGTATCGGCGACCACCCTGGCAGCACGCCCACGGGCTTGCAGCTCGTCGGTTGTCATCTCGTCGATGTATTGGGCCAGACTGTCCGGCGAATCAAAAAACCATGACGTTCCTTCGTCGGCCAGGTCAAACACCTTGGCTTCGCTGGACAACAAGGTCGCTTTGCCCAAGGTCATGGCCAGCACCACGGAACCAGAGGTGAGTGTGCGTTCAAAAGGCACCACCACGGCGTGCGCCAAAGAGAAATACGCGGCCACGGCTTCATCGGGAATGAAGTCCAAAGCCAAGACAATTCTGGGATCTTGGGCAGCAGCCGCTTGCAGCTCCTGCTTCAAGCGAGCCTCGTTGGGTTTTCCCGCAATGACCAGGCGCACGTCTTGGCGAGTCACCTGACTCAACGCTTGGGTCAAGACCAACACGCCCTTGTAGCGACGCACCGCACCAAAAAACAAAATGCAAAGTACATCTTGGGGCAGCCCCAAGCGTTGGCGTAAATCGGCGGAATCACCCGCACCCAGGGGGTAACACCCATCGTAGTTGCCATGCGGAATCACGCTGGTTTTATGCGACAGTTTGAAGCGCCAAGCCTGCTCTAGCTCGCGCATCGCACTCTTGCTGTGTACTACCAAGTGGGAGCTGCAGCGAGCCAGCCAACGCCGCGCAGCCAACTCTGCTTGGGGATTCACGCTTTCGTGCGAGACCAGGTTATGAACCGTCCACACCACCCGTGTGCCCCGAGCCCGCAACAACCAAACATCCAAAACCAAGCAGCAACGTTTGAGCCAGCGCAAGCCACCGTTTTGCGGCCACACCAGATGCGAAATGAGGTCGTTCACCCAGTGCAAATGCAAGACACGGCTGCGACGAACGTCAGCAGGCAAACGGTTCAGTGCAAACAAGCCTTTGGGCATGGCATGAAAGCCGACTTGCAACCCACGGCCCAACAGCGCCTGAGCCAGAAGCGATTGATAGGGGTTTCCCGCGCGCCAATCGGGCAAAAACACAACGTCTGGGCTTGGAGTTTTACTCGTCATCGCAAAGAGACACAGAGGGTTTGGCTTTGTGGCAAAGCAACGCAGTTTAAGGCTGCATGCTGTGCGTATCATGGCCCGACTCTCATGTCTCGCATGAGGCGCCCGTCCGACGCGCCTAAGGCCTGGATTCGACCATGGAAAAAAGACTCTCCGCACGCATGGCTCTGGCCTGGTCTTTCGCAGAACGGTATGCCAGCTTGCTGATTGCCGTTGCCAGCGCCATGGTGCTGGCGCGCTTGCTCACGCCAAAAGAGGTGGGAATCTATTCGCTGTGCGCCGCGCTGACCGCCATTGCCGGCATCTTGCGCGACTTCGGCGTGAGCGAATACCTGATCCAAGAAAAAAACCTGACTCGCGAAAAAATGCAGGCCGCCTTTGGCATTGCCCTGACCGTCGCGTGGTGCATGGGCATGCTGGTATTTGTCGGGCGACATGGTTTTGCTGCGTTCTATGACGAACCTGTGCTGGCTCAAGTTTTGGCCGTTTTGACGCTGAACTTTTTGATCCTACCCTTTGCGTCGCCGACGTTCGCCATCATGAATCGGGACATGGAGTTTCGGAAAATCTTTGTGGTTCAGATCGTCAGCAACACCGTCCAAGCGCTCACATCGGTGGCTTTGGCTTACCGTGGTCACGGCCCGATGAGCTTGGCCTGGGGCCCCGTGGCCAACGTCACGACACAAACACTGCTGCTCACGGCCATGCGGCCTCGGGACTCGCTGATGTGGCCTAGCTTCAAAGCCGCCAAAGAGGTGTTGTCCTATGGCTCGATGTTTGTGAGCTCTCGTGTGGTGGAAACTTGTACGCGCAATGCCCACGAGTTTGTCATTGCCAACCAGTTTGGTTTAGCAGCAGTCGGCCTATTCAGCCGAGCCTATGGTTTGATAGAAATTTTTTACAACAACGTTGCCAGCGCCATCGTCCGCGTCGCCTCGCCCGCATTCGCAGACGATCACCGGTCTGGCATACCGCTGGGACCAAGGTATGCGCAAGGAACAGCCATTTTTACCAGCATCGCTTGGCCGTTTTTTGGGTTCTTGGCTTTCATGTCAAAGGACATCATCAGGGTCATGTTTGGCCCTCAATGGGATGCCGCCGCGCCGATAGCGACCGTGTTGGCGTTGGGAATGTTCCCGGGGTATCTGTTCTCCCTGGCCCCCAACTTACTGGCCTCTACCGGGCATGTGAAACGCCGCTTACAAGCTGCTTTGTGTTTCAGCCCGGCGCACCTGATTTGCGTCATCGCAGCTTCCTTCATCAGCTTGGAGGCTGTTGCTGCTTCGTGGTTCTTCAGCAGCCTCGTGCTGTTCGTGTGCTACGCCAAACATTTGCGTGAAGTGCTGCACTCTTCCATTTGGGCGTTGTACCGACCCACACTGAAAAGTGCCGCTGTTGCAGCGGCTTGCGCATTGGCGCAAGGTACAGCACTGTGGCTGTGTCAATGGTGGGGCACACCGGGTCTATTCAATATCTTGTTTGTTGCCTTGGCAAGCGTACCCGCATGGCTGGTCGCCACCTGGACGCTGAAGCATCCCTCGTTCACTGAAGTGGTTCGATTGCTGAGGCACGTGCGTGCTGCCCCATCGCCTTGAACCCTGCCTCGTTCTCTCTTACTGGGACGCCAGGTCACGAATCAGGTCTGTCCTCACCATCAAGCAGTCCACCTCCACCAACAAGGGAAAGTGGCCCGCATTGTTGGGCACCAAAGCGCTGAGAGAGAACCCTGCCTGACTGTACTCAGCGAGCGCTTCTTTGAAATCCATCGAGTCGGCATAGATTTTTTTGATAGCCAACTCACTTTGTAGCCCCACAAATGCCTGCACCACGCTGGCACCACTTCTGAAGATACGAACGTCGTAGCCCTGTGTGTCCATTTTCAGGAATGGACGTTGAAATGGGTGCTGCTCTTTCAGTCGTTTGTAGGCCGTGGCCAGCGTCTCGGTTTTTACGGAGACTTGCTCTTGCACCACGTTCATGTTCTTAAAAATTCCCACTTCATCATGGCGAGGTGTGCTCAGTGAGCTGAACTGTGAACCACGCATCACATTCAGTACTTGAGCCCCATCGGACGATGACAATGCCTGTTCACACACCACCCACAGCGGGTCACGGCTGGCCTGCTCACGAACCTGCGCAGCCATGGCAGGAATCGGTTCAAATGAGACGATGAGGCCTTTGTATCCCACTTTCTTTCGCAACATTTGGGCGTACTGCCCCTGGTTGGCGCCCACGTCGAAAACACAATCCACCGCATAGGCCTGAAAGATCTTGCGCAGGTGCTCAATCTCCCACTGCGCATGCAACTTGCGGCGATCGATCACGCCAGCATGGCGCAATGCTGCGCTGTAGTAGCGAATGAACCGTTTGATTTTTTCTAGGTAGTACATCGCTTTTCTTTAGGTGTTCTCGGCATGATCCGACCACTTTGAAATGAGCCGTACAGGGCAAACGGGTTGGAGTTTTGCAGAGTTTTCCGCACCCACGCAGTTATCGACATCGGGACGAAGTCGCATGACAACGGGCCTGAGAAGAATTTCACGTTTTGAGACGCAGGCTGTTGTACTTATCATCTGGCATATTATTTTCCCCGGATTGCTGCATGGCCGTTACCAGCGCCCCCTTACGTTTGTCCGTGGTCGTCCCCGTGTATCGGGGAGAAAAAACCCTGGGCCTGCTAACGCAACAAATCAACCCCTTGAATAGCGTTTGCACCACCGCACGGGGCACACGCTTCATGGTGTCTGAGCTGATTTTGGTTCACGACTGTGGGCCTGACCGCTCGGACGAGGTCATCGAGGCCCTCGCGACCAGCCACGATTTTGTTCGGCCAGTTTGGCTTACCCGCAACAGTGGGCAACACCCCGCCACGCTCGCAGGCATGGCCAGCGCCAGTGGCGACTGGGTGGTCACGCTGGATGAGGATGGGCAGCAAAACCCAAGCGACATCCCCGCAATGCTAGACACCGCGCTGGCCAACCACTTGCAAGTGGTTTATGCGCAGCCCCTGAACCCCCCGCCCCACGGTTGGTTGAGAAACACGCTCAGTCGCGGCGCCAAACGCATCACCAGCAAGTTGCTGGGCCACCCCCAAGCGGGACATTTCAACAGTTTCCGTTTGGTACGCGGCGACATCGCTCGCACGCTGGCCGCTTACTGCGGCAATGGCGTTTATTTGGACGTGGGCTTGTTTTGGGTTGCTGGCCGCGTGGGTCACTGTCCAGTCAAACTGCGCGCCGAAATGGACAGGCCTTCGGGTTATTCGTACGTCAAGCTGCTGGGGCATTTTTGGAATTTGGTTCTGTCCACCGGAACCAGGCCTTTGCGCTTGATCACTTTGATGGGTGCACTGTCGGTCGCTGTATCCCTGCTTTTGGTGATTTACGCCTTACATGGTCGTTTTTTTTCTACACAGACTGTGCCGGGCTGGGCCTCCTTGCTCATGGTGCTCGCTTTCTTCAATGGGGCTGTACTGATGGCGTTGGGCATCATCGCTGAATGTGGAAGACACCTACCCGCAGACGTGACAGTGCCTGACCTGAGGCTGGCCCGAACCTGAGAGGCGGCCTGGCGATGAATATCAGGCAGCTGCTGGCGTGGCGATGAAGCCGTGTTTGCGCAGCATCTTGATCCAGCGCGGGGCGTTGCGCTGGACGTTGAGCGCCTCGTAGTCGATCTCCTTGTCCTGGTAGTGTGTGCCATTGGCCAGCATGGCGTAGACGGTGCGCAGCATCTTGTGCGCCAGCGCCACGACCGATTTCTTGCGGCCTTTGCGGATGGCCAGTGCGTCGAATTTGGCCTTGAGCGCGCAGCGCGTTCGGGCAGCAGCCTGGGCAAACTCGCACAGCAGCCTTCTGACCCAGGCGTTGCCCTTGCGGATGCGCCCGGTCTTGCGCTTGCCCGCGCTCTCGTTGTTGCCCGGGCAGATGCCCACCCAACTGGCCAAGCGCTCGGCGCTGCCGAACACGCTCATATCCGCACCGATCTCCACCAGCAACATGGCCGCACCCTGCTCGTCGATGCCGGGCAAGGTCTGCAACAGCTTAAGCTGCGCCTGCCAGGGTTGCAGGCTTTCGAGCAGGTATTGATCCAGTCGCGCAATGCGCTGCTCAATTTGCTCGATGTGCTGCATGATCTCCTCGGCCACAAAGCGGTGCACGGCGCTGAACTGCTCGGTGC
>JBJTHI010000308.1:0-1562 GCA_046094425.1 Burkholderiales bacterium
CACCAGCACGCAGTTGCTGCCGATGTGGGCATCGGCCTCGATCACGGTGCGGTGCTTGGTCGCCCCGTCATAGTTGGCGGTGATGCTGCCCGCACCGTAGTTCACTCGCTCGCCCACGGTGGCGTCGCCCAGGTAAGCCAAGTGGTTGGCTTTGGCTCCATGGGCCAAGGTGGAGTTTTTCACTTCGACGAAGTTGCCGATGTGGACTTCTTCGCCCAAGACAGCGCCGGGGCGCAGTCTGGCAAAGGGGCCAATCAAGCTGCCTGCGCCCACGGTCACGCCGAGCGTGTCGCCGTCAATGTGGGTAAAAGGGTGAATAACCGCGCCTGCGCCAATGCTGGCATTGCGAATCACGCAGTTGGCACCTATGCGCACGCCGTCGGCCAAGGTGACGCAACCTTCAAACACATTGTTCACATCAATTTCTACATCGCTGCCGCATTCGAGCACGCCGCGCACGTCGATGCGGTGCGGGTCGGTCAAACGCACACCGGCTTCCATCAATTTGACGGCGTTGCGGTGTTGGAACCGGCACTCCAAATCGGCCAGTTGCACCGGGCTGTTCACGCCGAGTACTTCAATCTCGTCTTTGGCCTGTGCAGACACCACTTTCATGCCCTGGGCCACAGCAGCCGCGACCACATCGGTGAGGTAGTACTCGCCCTGGGCGTTGTCGTTCTTCAAGTTCGCCAGCCAGTGTTTCAGCGCCGCCGTGGGCGCGGCCATCACGCCGGTGTACACCTCCTTGATCTCGCGCAGCGCTGGCGTGGCATCTTTGTGTTCGACGATGCCATAGATCTGGCCTTGGCCATCACGCACGATGCGGCCATAACCCGTGGCGTCTTGCAGCACCACGGTGAGCAAGGCCAATTGCTCGCCTGCGCAGGCTTGCAGCAGGGCTTGCAGCGTTGTGGCTTCTATCAAGGGCACATCGCCATTCAGGATCAAGGTGGTGCCTGTATCGTGCAGCGCAGGCACAGCCTGCTGCACCGCGTGGCCGGTGCCCAGTTGCGGCATTTGGCGCACAAACTGCAAACCTTCCGCTTTCACTTGAGCCTCTACCTCATCCGCCCCATGGCCAGTGATGGCGATGGTGCGATTGGCCTTGAGAATCGCAGCGGTATCCAGAACATGCTGCAATAGGCTCTTGCCCGCCAGCCGGTGCAAAACCTTGGGTTTGTTGGACTTCATGCGGGTGCCTTTGCCCGCCGCCATGATCACGATGTCGAGCGCCATGAACACATCCTTTGTCGGTTCAACTGTCTTCAAGCGCTGGATTATCGGTGCCTTGTGTTGCCTGCCCGTGTTGCTCGCAGCTTGCAGCGCCGCACGTTTGGGCTATGGCCAAGGCCCCACCCTGGCTTACTGGTGGCTGGACGGTTATGTGGACTTCAACGAGGCCCAGTCGCTGCGTGTACGCGAAGACCTGATAAACATCTACCCGTGAGTCGGCCTCCATTGAGGGGTCTATCGTTTGGATTGCGATTCAGACGATGGAAACCTAACCCAAGGAGGCCGACATGGAACTTTACGCGGGGATTGATTTGCACAGCAACAACAGC
>JBJTHI010000309.1:0-11494 GCA_046094425.1 Burkholderiales bacterium
CGGCAGCCCGCATCGGCGCGCTGAAGCCGACCAAGGCCGGACCTTGGCGCGCCTGCCAGGCATCGGCCGGACGCGCACGGGCCAGGCGGGCCCGCGTGGTGCCCATGAGGTCGTGCACTTGCGCCGACAACATCCGCCTCAAGACTTCGGACAGCAGACGCCGCCGGCCCATCGCGGGCAGGCCCGGATGCTCACGCACCGCCTCGTCGTGAAAGTGGCGCACCAGGCTCAAGTCCATCAGCTGGTCCAGCGTGATCAGCCCGGAGCGCACACCGTCATCCACATCGTGGGCGTTGTAGGCAATCTCATCGGCAAGGTTGCACAACTGCGCTTCCAAGCTGGCCTGGTAACCCACCACAAACCGGTGCGCCACACCGTGGGGCTCCAGCGCTTCCATGTGACGCGCCACCCGCAGGGAACAGTGCTTGAGGATGCCCTCTCGGGTCTCAAAGCTCAGGTTCAGCCCATCGAACTGCGGGTAGCGCTGCTCCAGCACATCCACCACGCGCAGGCTTTGCAGGTTGTGTTCAAAACCGTGGCTGTGGGCGTCGGCCTTTTTCATCGCTTCGTTCAAAGCGTCTTGACCTGCATGGCCGAAAGGCGTGTGGCCAAGGTCGTGGGCCAAAGCGATGGCCTCGACCAAATCCTCATTCAAGTTCAAAGAGCGTGCGATCGACCTGCCCAGCTGCGCCACCTCCAGTGAGTGGGTGAGCCGTGTGCGAAACAAGTCGCCCTCGTGGTTCAAAAACACCTGGGTTTTGTAGACCAAACGCCGGAATGCGGAGCTGTGGACGATGCGGTCACGATCGCGCTGGTGGTCATTGCGTGTGGGCGCGGGGGCCTCGGCAAAACGCCGTCCCCGGCTGCGCTCAGGGTGGCAGGCCCAAGGGGCCAAAGCCGCACTGCTCATGAGCAATCAGCCCACACAAGCCGCGAGCGTTTCTCGCACCAGAGCGTCCGGCACGGGACGCATCGCTGCGCGGCCCAGGGCCTCAATCACCACAAAACGAATCTCACCGCCTTCGGCTTTTTTGTCTACGGCCATCAATTCCAAATAGCGGTTGGCCCCCAAGTCAGGCCCCTTCACAGGCAAACCAGCGCGGCTCACCACGTGGCGCATGCGATCCACAAAACTGGCGGGCATCAAGCCCAAACGTGCCGACAAATCACTGGCCATGACCATGCCGCAACCGACGGCCTCGCCATGCAACCACTGGCCATAACCCAGACCCGCTTCAATCGCATGTCCAAAGGTGTGGCCGAAATTCAAAATGGCGCGCAAGCCACTCTCGCGCTCATCCTGGCCCACCACCCACGCTTTGATTTCACAGGAACGCTTCACGGCGTGAGCCAGCAGCGCCACGTCGCCCGCACGCAGCGCATCCAAATGCCCTTCCAGCCAATCGAGAAAAGCCCCATCGGCTATCGGGCCGTATTTGATGACTTCGGCCAGCCCAGCACTCAACTCGCGTGGAGGCAAGGTAGCGAGCGTTGCCAAATCACATACCACACGTTGGGGTTGGTAAAACGCACCAATCATGTTTTTACCCGCTGGATGATTGATCGCCGTTTTGCCGCCCACCGAGGAATCGACTTGGGCGAGCAAGGTGGTGGGCACCTGCACAAATGGCACGCCGCGCATATAACAGGCTGCCGCAAAACCCGTCATGTCACCAACCACCCCACCGCCCAAGGCGTAAAGCATGGTTTTTCTGTCGCTGGCGTCTTGCAGCAAGCGGTCGAAAATCAAATTCAACGTGGCCCAGTCTTTGTAAGCTTCGCCATCGGGCAAGACCAGGGTGCCGATTTTTGCGTGACTCGACTCCAAGCTCTTTGCCAGCGTAGCGGCGTACAGCGGTGCCACGGTGGTATTGGTCACGATGAGCGCGCTGCCGGCGCGAGGCAAACCCGCGAAAGAAGCGGGCTGGGTCAACAAACCCGACCCAATGGTGATGTCGTAGCTGCGCTCGCCCAAGGCGATGGACACGGTTTCTGTAGGAAGCAAGGTGGTCATACCCTGAAGTTTAGGGCGCGCGGGTCACAAACCCCTTGGCCCTGTCATGTCACCGGTTTCGATCCGCCCGCCCCACCACGCCGGCCAACTCCAATTGCATGAGTGCCATATTGACCAATGTGTGTATGGAGGGACGGCCCGTTTCAAGGACAAACTGCGCCACCTCCCGGTACAAAGCATCGCGCTGAGCGTACAACTCGCGCAAACGCCCCAGTGGGTCGGCCACCTGCAAGAGTGGTCGCTGCGTGTCGTGGCGCAGTCGTCTGAAAAGTTCTTCAGGGGTGGAGTGCAGATAGAGCGCCGTCGTGTGCTCTCGCAAACACCTGCGGTTGGCCTCGCGCAGAGGCAAACCTCCTCCCGTGGACAGCACCACCGCATCAGCGTCCCCCAGCAAAACGGTGAGAGTTTTCTCTTCGATGTCCCGAAATGCGGCTTCGCCCTCACGCTCAAAAAAATCACGAATGCTGCAACCCAACTGGCGCTCAATCTCGGCATCGGTGTCCACGAAGCGCCAGCCCAAATGGCGCGCCAACAAACGCCCGACCGTGGTTTTGCCACCACCGGGCATACCGACCAGGGACACGGTGCGCCGGCGTGTCCGGAAATCGTTTGGGTTCGAGAAAGAAGCTTGAGGCATGGTTGGAAACACTAGAGAAAACCCTGAGATCGAGCCAAAACAATCCGCAGACCGACAGTATGCGCGACGACCAGCAAACGAAGGTCGGCATGCGAAGCGCAGCCATTTCGCAACCCACAGACTCCGCTCGTCGTCCCGCAAAAACCACTGGTCGCCACGCCAGAGCGGAACCTACCCTGGTACAAAGCCAACTGATTAAGCTGCAATCAAGCGAGAATGTCGCGGGCTCTTGCTTCTGAGGTTTTCCCCCAGCCCCAAAGCCCTCAGTCCCGACACCTTCCTACAGAAAGCCAGCCATGAAACCAATGTC
Source organism: Burkholderiales bacterium (assembly GCA_046094425.1). GTDB lineage: Bacteria > Pseudomonadota > Gammaproteobacteria > Burkholderiales > Burkholderiaceae_C > JANPCX01. The sequence continues at coordinate 2,962 of JBJTHI010000309.1, forward strand.
TACACGCTTGCTTGCAATCCTGCCGCCTCTTCAGCGTGGGTTCACCTTGATTGAGGTCATGATCGTCGTGGCCATTGTGGCCATCTTGGCGGCCATAGCACTGCCTAGCTACAAGGACTACATCATTCGCGGTCAATTGTCCAACGCTACGAATGAGCTCGCCGGTTTACGTGCCGAAATGGAGCGACATTTTCAGGACAATCGCACCTTCCAGAGTGTCACCGTTGGCACGGTCACTTTCGCCTCACCTTGTTCTACTGCCAGTCTGACAACCCTCAATGGGCGACTTAGCGGCCTGAATCTGACCATGTCGTGCCCCACATGGACGGCCGCCACCTACACGCTGTCCGTTGCTGGCAGCGGTCCGTTGACGGATTTCACGCTGACTCTGACCCATCTGAATGCGCAAGCCACACCGAATGCACCTTCGGGCTGGGGAACCAGTACCACCCGCTGGTGCTTGAGGAGAGGCTGCGCATGAGTCCCTCAACCATCACCGCCTCCAAGAATAGAGCCGGGTTTACTCTCATTGAGCTGATGGTGACGCTCACCCTGCTGGCCATCATGCTGATGCTGGCTGTTCCGTCTTTTACCCAGTGGCAGCGAAACAACCAAATCCGGTCTGCGGCTGAAAGCCTGCAAAACGGCTTGCGTTTGGCTCGCACGCAGGCCATGACATTGAACAGGAACGTGGTGTTCACTCTCACCAATGACGTGCCGGATATCAGTATCACCGCCAACTCTGGGGGCTTGAATTGGACGATTCAAACCATTCCTTTGATCACCGGTGAAGCGATTCAATATATCCAAGGCGGTAATTTCGCCAGTTCGGTGAGTGGCCTGACCATCTCTGGACCCGGGGGACCACCACCAGCTGCCTCAGTTGCAGCTGTTTGTTTCAATGCGGTCGGACAGCAGGTGAACGTCGCCACACCCGGCACAGGGGTGGCTTGCGTCGCAGGGGCGACATCTTTTGTAGTGAGCAGAACCTCCGCGGTAGATGGAAATGACCGTCCATTGCATGTCACTCTTTCCTTCTCCGGCCAAGTACGCATGTGCGACCCCGCCCGCCCTTCCGGTAGTCCTGACGCTTGCACTTAAACACCATGAACCACCTTACTCGTCGCTCACAACAAGGCGCCACCTTGATCGAGGTGCTAGTGGCTGTACTGATTTTTTCCTTTGGTCTACTGGGGCTGGCTGGCCTTCAATCCCGAGCCATTCAGTTCTCTGGTAACTCAGAAGACCGCAACATTGCCGCGTCGCTGGCTGCAGAGCTGGCCGGGCATGTATACACCATGCGTTCAGGCTCCGCTGTGCCCAGCGCAGTTAAAACGGCTTGGGAGACCAAGGTAACGGCCTCCTTGCCAGGCGGAACTGGTGCCATCAGCGCTTTGATTCCTGCTACGTCGACCACGCCAGCCCTGCACACCATCACCATCACCTGGCAACCCGTTAACTCATCCACGGTGAGCACGTATGTGACCGACGTCGTGGCGCAAGTGAGTGGTTCAGTACAAACAGAAGTGCCATAGTAGTCACAGTCATGCGGCAGCAATTGAAATCTTTCTTCCGTGTCAGCCACAGCCTTAATGCCATGAAAAACCTAGTGCTTCAATCACCCTGCAAAGGAGTGGCAGCCCAAAGGGGCTTGTCCCTGATTGAGTTGTTGGTAGCCCTCGCCATTGGATTGGTGGTGACGCTGGCCGTCACTACGACGCTGTTGACTAGCAGCAGCAACCAGCGCACCTCCACAGCACTGAACGACTCACTCCAAACAGGTGCTTTTGCTGCTGCATCGCTTGACAGGGTGGTGCGCAGTGCGGGGTCTGGTCTCATTCAGTCGTCCAACGTTTTCGGTTGTTTGATCAATGCCGGCATAGCGCCTGGACCAACTCAGATTTTGCCGCCTGCAACGGCCTTACCGGACCCCTTTGCACTGATTGGTAGCTCGGCCACCGGCGGTGTCCCCGTCGTGCTGGCGCCCGTGGTGATTGTGGACGGCGGTTCGGACGCCGTTCACGGCCAAGCTTCCGACCAATTGATCATCATGTCCGGCAGCCACGGCTTCAGCGAAGTGCGATTACCAATCGTGCCCAGATCAACCACGGGCACCAGCACCAAGGTTGCATCGACCTTCGGGATCAACGCCAATGATTTGGTTTTGATCGCCGGGGGGACCGGTCCATGTATGGTGCAACAGGTACTGAGCACGGCGGCGGGTGGCACCATCAACTTCGGCAACAAATACTTCGACGCGGTAGGTTCGCCCTCCTCGACCACCTTGAGCGCCTCATTCAACGCCATCAAATCTCCCTCAGTGGTCCCGTTGGGCAGCGCCGGTGCGACGCCAGCGGATCCGGATCCCAATCCGCCTCAGTTTTATGTTTATGGCGTCAATGACGCCAACGAACTTGTTCGGTATAACTTGCTGGCAGCGCCCGGTACTGCCACGGCCCTTGAAGTGCTATCGGAGAATGTAGTTAGCATACAAGCCATTTACGGAACAGGGACCCCAACCACCCGAGTCCCGCGCGACCCTGAAAAGGCCTTGGACCCTGATAGTCCTACCGCTCTCATCTGGGTTGCTCCTACAGCCACAGGTTACGGAGCCACCGGCGCGGCGGGCGGCTTATTGGACGGCTCGGCAACTGCAAACGCTCTGTTGCGAGGCATCAAAAGCATCCGATTGGCAATGGTGGTGCGGTCTCCCCTTCAGGAAAAAGAACCGGCGGGCGGTACGCCAGCTGTGTCACCGCCCAGTTTGGTCATGTTCGCTGACACGGCGAGCCCAGTCACATATGACATTCCCGCAGCCCAACAGAACTTTCGGCACCGTGTCATTGAAACAATCATTCCGCTCCGCAATTTGTGAGACCACCCATGCGCCAGCCTACTTCACCACACATTCGACCGCGCCTTGCCAAGCAACAGCAACGTGGCGTAGTGCTGATCTTTAGTTTGATTGCCTTGACCGTGATGTTGTTGGGGGCAGTCGCTTTGATCAGTTCGTTCAACACCACGCTGGTGGCGGCAGGCAACATCGGTTTCAAACGCGACTTGCAGAACCAGTCTGAGCGCGCTTTCGACGCAGTTTTTACCCAGTTTGCGTCGGGCGGTGCATTGGAGTCTGCTGATAACCGCGCCAACAACATCAAGACGCAAAACTACAGTGCAATCGCTTTGGCAGCAAACGCAAAAGGCATTCCGCTGGCATTGTTTTTGAGCGACAGCGCTTTTTCTGCTGATTTCACCAGACCGGATATCGACATACCTGCACGCGGAATCAAAATACGCTACGTGGTAGACCGCCTGTGCCCGGCCAGCGCGGCCGGGCGTAATGCGCAGACCCTTGCACCTGGCGTCTGTATTTCCGGTTTCGGCAATCCGGTCTACGGCAAAGATGAAAGCCACACCAGTGGTGACGATGCCAGCCGGGCAGATGCCGACCGGGCCGTAGCCACTGGGGGCACGGGACCGGGTGAAGCCGGTGTGAAAAAACCCGTGGTCTACCGCATCAGTGCGCGTGTCTCTGGGCCGCGCAATAACCTGTCGTTTTTTCAAGCCACGTTCAGCGAACCTTTGTAGCGAATTTGTTTACGCTGCCGTTCAATTTAATCTGCTTTGAGGTCTCAACCATGATTAAGAAAAACCTGGTTTACAACATGCTGATGGCGCTTTGTCTGACGCCTATCGCATCGGTCTCGCTCGCGCAGATTCCGTTGGCTGACCAACCCATCTTTACCATCCTGCCCGTACCCGGCAACTTGGCACTGGCCGTGTCTGTTGAATTTCCAACGGTCTTGAGTTCGGCGCACCCCACAATTGGACTACCTGACCCATGGATCGACCAAAACTACGCCAACACCAACGAATACCTGGGGTACTTCGATCCGGGTAAGTGTTACGCCTATTCTCACAGCGCCATCGAGACCGAAAGACATTTTTACCCCATCGGATTGGCCACCAACCGAACCTGCACCAGTGCCTGGAGTGGCAACTTTCTGAACTGGGTCACCATGTCAACGATCGACACCTTCCGCTGGGCATTAACCGGCGGTTACCGCAGGCTGGATACTGCCGCAAGCGATTCAACACCTGGCTTAACTTGGCTTGAGAAATCCTGGTCTTCGAATGCGGGCGATGCGACTGCCCAACGGCACCCCTTCCGTCGGCTCGCGAGCAGCGCGGGCATATCTGCCTCTACACCGCTGGGAACAACTTCCGGGCTGTTTCGAGTGCACGCCCTTGGCAACAAAATGTGGGTGAGTGTGAACAATGATTTGAATGGCGATCCCACCAGCACCACGCCCACGGTTTACACAGGTGGCACTTTGGGTGATTCAAATGCGATTTACGAGCTGAGCGTGCGCGTGAAAGTATGTGACGCTGCAATTGGCAGTTTGGGCCTGACCGGACTTGAAGCAAACTGCGTGAAATACGGTAACACCTACAAGCCTGAAGGGCTGATGCAGAGGTACTCCGAGAAAATTCGCTACAGCGTATTCGGTTACTTAAACGATCATTCTCTAACCCGTGACGGCGGTGTATTGCGCGCACGCCAAGCATTCATTGGTCCCATTCAACCTGTTCCTTTGTCCACCAGCGTGGCCAACCCGGTTTCAGAGTGGGATCCGCTCACCGGTGTGATGTACGACAACCCCCGTTCTGCTGACGCAACCACCACCACCTCCACCTTCACATCTGGCACCATTGTGAACAGTGGCGCCTTGAACTACGTCAACAAGTTCGGGCAAATCAGCCCGACCCTCAACTACGGTTACAAGGGTTTTGACCCAGTTGGGGAGTTGTATTACGCAGCGACACGCTACTTGAAGGGCCTTCCGAACGTTAGCAGTTGGACGGAAATGTCTACGGCCAGCACGGCGCAAAAAAATCAGTTCTTAGACGGCTTTCCGGTGATTAACAACTGGAACTGGTCGGTCACTGATCCGAGCCCACCCAGTGCATCTGCACCCACGCCCAGTGATGTGCGCGACCCAATTCTTTACTCTTGCCAAAAGAATTTCATTTTGGGTATTGGTGACGTGAACACCCACGCGGACAAGAACGTTGCAGGCTCAACCATTGCGGGCGGACCGAACGAGCCTGCAGCACCTAGCTTCTCCCCCGACCCTGTGGACTCTTCTGGCGAGACCACACGCATAGGCACCATGGAAGACATAGGTGGAACAGTCAACGGCAGCAGCAGTCCGAGCTGGTGCTGCCACAACAACTCTTATCTGATGGCCGGTATTGCCTATGACTCCAACACCCGTGACATTCGTGTTGACGACGCCACAAAACCCCAAACCGTAGGCAAACAAACCATCAGGACCTACTGGGTCGACGTGCTGGAATTCGGCCGATACAGGGCCAACAATCAATTTTATTTGGCGGCCAAATACGGCGGCTTCAAGGTTCCAACGGGTTTTGACCCCAACACCACCACACCGCTGGCCGGGGACTCTTGGTACAACAGCACCCGCATGTCCCCGACGCCTCATGGCGGGGGTGCACAGCAGCCAATGCCCGACAACTATTTCGTATCCGCGAGGGCGGATCAATTGGTTGCCGGCCTCTCAGCAGCGTTTGGAGCAATTGACGCGGACATCACCGCGACGACCACCGCATCAGCGACTGCGTTGCCACAAGTGGCCAGTTCTGGCGACACCAGCTACAGCACAAACTACGACTCGACAACATGGTCGTCTGAGGTCGTGGCAGCAAAATGGGACTTCACCGCAAACCCTCCTACCGCCACAGTCCCACCACACTGGACGTTCAGTGAAAAGCTTGCAGCACAATTGGGAACCACAACCACTTCCACGGGTTGGAAAACGAACCGTCGAATGGCCACGTGGAACGACGTAACGGAAAAGGGTGTTCCTTTCGATTACACGAAACTCAGCCCTGGGCAACAAACCGCACTGAATACCCCTTGGCGTGGTGGCAGCGATGCGCAGGACTACCTCAACTACTTGCGCGGCGCGAGGACACATGAAATGACCTCACCCAACTACCGCAAGCGCCCGGCCATCAGTGCCACCAATCCCGACCCAAATTTTGTAGGTGACATCATTGGCTCGAAACTGAGAGTGGTGGGTCGTCCTGCTTCTTTGTTGAATGACGAACCTGGTTACGCTGCCTTCCAAGCCAGCAAAGGACCGGGAGCCATGCCGCCGACAGGTCGCAGAACCGTGGTCTATGTTGGTGCCAATTCAGGCGTTTTGCATGCCATCAACGGCGCCCCATACGCCACGGCTCCTGGAGGCACGACGCCTGCGGGTCAACCCTTGCCGGAGGTCGATACCAAGGCAGGGGAGGAAATGTTCGCTTACGTTCCAAGCGCATTGTTCAAAGGCACCAGCATCCCGAGCACGGCGGCCACTCGTGCCGACAATGGTTTGGTGGCATTGGGCAACCCGTCTTACGTGCACCGCTACTTTGTCAATTCCACACCCAAACAATTTGATGTGGACTTGGCAAACACGGTCAAAGGTTTGAGTGCCGCACCAGGTTCCTGCAAATTAACAAGCGGTCCGACCAATTGGAGAACCGTACTGATCGGTGGACTGGGTAAGGGTGGACGCAGCTATTACGCGCTGGACGTGACGGACCCAAGCGCCATCACGGACGAAGATGAACTGGCCAAAAAAGTCATGTGGGAGTTCCCTCGCGCCAACGATCCAAAGGACCCCGCCTTGGCCAACAAGGTTGGCTTTAGCTACGGAGAGCCAGTGGTCATTCGCACCGCACGGTTTGGTTGGGTGGTGGTACTCACCTCAGGTTACAACAGTGTGGACGGCGGAAGTTATTTCTTCCTGGTAGACGTCTGCACGGGCTACCTGGTACAGCCCCCTATTCCCACCCAAACGGGCATCACATCGGTTGGAATGGCCCATGCATCTGCATACCAAACCATGAGGGAGTCTGGATACGCTGACGCGATTTATGGCGGTGATTTGATGGGCAACGTATGGCGAGTTGACGTCACGCCTACCGCGGCTGACTTCACAAGTGCCCAAAGAATTGCCCTGCTGACCGATGGCACAAGTTCGGCCACATCGTGGCAACCCATCACCACCCGTATTCGTGTTGAATACGACCCGGCCACCCTGGATCGTTTTGTGATGGTGGGCACTGGGCGACTCCTTGACACTACCGATGTGACCAGCACGCAAAAGCAAAGCTTTTATGCATTTAGAGACGGTGACGTCAATGAGTTTGATGCCACTCTTCCCACTCAAAATTCCAATCAAGGTTTGTTGCGTGGTGACTTCGTTAATATTTCCGCCAATTTAGTCAGCGGCGGCTCGTTTACTAACCAAAAAGGATGGTTAATAGACCTCGGTACCAAGGGCGACAGTACCGGAAGTCACCCAGGTTTGGGCTGGCGCATGGTGAGTGACTCCACCGCGCTTTTGGATACGGGACGCGTTTTCTTCTTTGCACTGCTCCCAGATTCATCAGACCCTTGTGTGTCCGGCGCACAATCCGTGATCTACGGGATTAACTTCGGGACCGGAAAAACAGTATTGCTCCAGTCCGGAGGTGGTACAACCGGCCTTAAGGGCAGTACTCTTTTGGGCCAGCAAGTGGTCGATCTTCGTCTGATAGCGACAGGTTCCAACCCGGCAAGCCCATTGGCATGTACCGTCAACGGTACCTGTCAGACCGTCCCAATTCAAGCATTGCCTGTGCCGGGGCTGCGTCGTTTGAACTGGCGGGAGGTTCTCCTTCCCCAGTGAAGCAGAATCTGGTTCCGCGCGATTTGATGGGGTACCGCGAGGTACCCCTTTTTGTTTTTCCTGAATGGGGGCGAAATTTTCCTTGCGCTGCAGCTGCAGCAGACAAGGGATTGGTTCAAGTGCGTTTTTTTGTTGCTCAACCCCACGCCTATGCCCTTCTCCTGTCGGCTCGTTGTTGCTAGCCCGCATGTTTCACTAGGGACGCACCCGAGTGAAATATGCGGGCTAGAGGTTTTCGTAAATCAGCCTTGACTCATCAGACGAAATTGCACTCGTCGGTTCATGGAATTGGGTTTGTCGGTGGGCACCAAGGGCTCCAGAGCGCCTTTGCCTGCGGGTTGCAAACGGGTGGGATCGATGCCATGCTTCCGAACCATGAGACGAAAAACTGAAAAAGCACGCTCCCAAGAAAGCATCAAATTCGCGCGCGGGCTACCAGGGGCATCGGTGTGGCCCTCAATCATCAAACGCAGCTCCGGGTTGCGCTTCAAAGCCTGGGCCACCGCATCGATGTAGGCCATAGACGCGACTGAAACTCGAGCCGCTCCTGAATCGAATTTCACTGGAAATGCCAAAGCTGAAGCCCCCGTCGATGGCGGCACCTTGTTCGAGGTAGCAGTGGCCTCAGCAACATTCCATTCGATACCTCGGGTTTTCGGGCGGGGAGTCGCTTGTGGGCTCCTGATTTCGACACCAAAGCGCGTCAGTGGGTGATCTGGATAGGGTGCAAGTTCAAATTGCCACTACACCAGGCTGAGTTTGGGGGTGGCGGTAGGTTTGTG
>JBJTHI010000310.1:0-8049 GCA_046094425.1 Burkholderiales bacterium
GGGCTAGACGCCTTACCCCCCGAGCCCACCAAAGCCGCAGCAGGCTGGGAGCGGGCACTCCAATCAGGGTTTGCGTTGGAGTAAGTTGGAGTAAGTCACCCAACAGTTCACTGCGCACGCTGCATCACAACGGGGGCGGCAGGCGACGATACCGAAACCTCTCCCGGCAAGGCCGGAGGCGGCGCGATCACCGCTTGTGGCACCGTGCTGGTGAACGACACACTGGGCAACACACCCGTGGCCGCGGGTGGCAAAGCGGGTAACTCCAAGGTCAACACCGGCACACCACCCGCCGGGCCAATAGACGCAGTGCGCAGCGTCACCGAAAGCAGCGTCAAATCACCGTCTATTTTCGCCCCCAAGGCATAGGGCTTGGCGGGTTGGCCGTCCACCGCGATCAACGCCAGCCCTGGCCCTTGAGTGGCCGCTTTGTTGGCACCCACCGCCTGTTTCTTAGGTGCCATGACACCCGTCAGCACAAAACGACTGCTGAGTTCGGGGCGGGCCACGGTGGGGCTGGCTGCCACTGGCGTACTGCCGAGCAAACGCGACAACTCCGCGCGCGCGGTCAGCGCTTGCGGAACAGCCAAGTTGGCGCTCTGGCTGCTCGGGCCTTGGGCGGTTAAACGCAACACCCAAAAAACCACGGTAGCCGCTACCAAAGCCCAAATCAAAAACGCTGCAAGTCGTGACACCATGAGGCGATTATCATGCCGCAGACACACCTCACTTGTGACTGTCCGCAGGCGGTGTTGCCGTCATCATCTTTGTCTCTTCATTGGCCCGTCACCACCATGCATGCACGCTCCACCCGCTCCTTCCTTGCTGTTCGTATTCAGCGCGGCTTCACACTCATTGAGTTGATGGTGGTGCTGGTCATCATTGGTGTGCTCGCAGCGCTGATCGTGCCGAATGTGCTGAACCGCGCCGACGACGCACGAGTAACCGCCGCACGCACCGACGTGAACAACCTGATGCAGGCGCTCAAGCTCTACAAGCTAGACAACCAGCGTTTCCCCTCCGCAGAAGCCGGCTTACAAGCCTTGGTGGTGAAACCGGCGGCAGGCGCGTCGCCCAACTGGCGGCCTTACTTGGACAAACTACCCAACGACCCCTGGGGCCGCCCCTATCAATACGCCAACCCCGGCGTGAAAGGCGAGATTGACGTCTACAGCCTGGGGGCCGATGGGGTGGTGGGCGGCGAGGGCAACAATGCCGAGGTCGGGTCTTGGCAGTAAACCATTGATCCACCGCATGCGAGGAACGCCCATGGCCCCCTCGTCGCGTGGCTTCACACTGATTGAATTGTTGGTGGTGGTGGCATTGATCGCCATCGCGTCTAGCCTGGCTTCCCTGGCACTGCGCGACCCGCAAGCGGCACAGTTGGAACGTGAAGCGGCACGTTTGGTGTCGCTGCTGGAGTCGGCCCGTGCCGCCGCACGCAGCAGCGGTTTGGCGGTGCAGTGGGTGCCCAGGGGCTCGGCACAAACCCCAGGCAATGCGTCGCAAACCGGGCCCGCCACCGACTTTGTTTTTGTGGGGCTGCCAAGCAGCGTGACCTTGCCCACCCGCTGGCTGGATGCCAGCACCCGCGCCAGCGTGGTGGGCAGTCGCAGCATCAGCCTGGGTCCTGAGCCCATCATTGGGCCGCAGCGTATTGTGTTGAGTTTGGAGCGACAACAACTGTTGCTCGCCACCGATGGCCTCGCCCCGTTTACCGTGGCCGATCTGGACAGCAACGTTGGACGCCCCCGCTGATGTACACCACACCCAACGGCCGCCAAACTGGCTTCACCTTGATTGAGGTGCTGGTGGCCTTGGCCATTGTGGCTGTCACACTCGGGGCGGGCATCAAAGCCGCAGGCGCGCTCACGCAGAACACCGAGCGTGCCGGGCTGGTGAGTGTGGCGCAGTGGTGCGCTGAGAACCACCTGGTGGGCATGCGTTTGGCACGCGAGTTTCCCGGCGTGGGCGACTACGATTTCAGTTGCACGCAAATGGGAATCACCCTTCAAGGCAAACGCCTGGTGCGTCCCACGCCCAACCCCAACTTTCGGCGTGTGGATGCGCAATTGCTGGATGAAGGCGGACGCCCTGTGCTTAGCCTGAGCACTGTGGTGCCGAGAATTTGATGAAGGTCTCGTCGCAAAAAGGCTTCACCTTGGTCGAGGTGCTGGTGGCCTTGATGGTGATGGCCATTCTTGCCACCATGGCTTGGCAAGGGGTGGACGGCATGGTGCGCGCGCGTGACGCCACGCAGCAGCGCCTCGGTAGCAATCTGCAACTGGGTACCGTCATGGCGCAATGGGATGTGGACTTGGCCGCCGTGCAAGACAGCGGCGTCATCCCACCCCTGGGTTTTGACGGTGCCAGCCTGCGCCTCACGCGCCGAACAGATACGGGCATGCAATTGGTGGTGTGGTCTTTGAAACCAGACGCCGCAGGCAACACACGCTGGTTGCGCTGGGCCAGCCCCATCGCCCAGCGCAGCAACGAGCTGCAAGACCACTGGTTGCGCAGCCAACAATTTCAAGGCGGCGAGGCGGGGCAGTTGGAAATGCTCTCGGGAGTGAGCCAGTGGCAGTTGTATTACTACCGCGTCAACGCCTGGACCAATGCGCAGTCCAGTGGGGATGTGTCAGCGGTGGATGTAGCAGCAAGCGCGGGTGCCAACACCACGCGTCAACGCGAACGCCTGCCCACCGGCGTGCGACTGGTGCTGACCTTTGCCCCGGGCAGCGGTCGTGACGGCCAGTTGACCCGTGACATCGCACTGGGGCCACAGCCATGAACGCCTGGCGTTGTCACAAACACCAACGTGGCGCGGCCCTGCTGATGGCCATGGTCATCCTCACCTTGGTGGCCACTTTGGCGGCGGGCATGGTGTGGCAACAATCCACCGCCATCGCCATCGAAACCGCCGAGCGCGCGCGGGCACAGTCCACCTGGATATTGAACGGCGCGCTCGATTGGTCGCGCATCATCTTGCGCGAAGACGGCCGCAACAAAGGGGCCGACCACTTGGGCGAACCCTGGGCCACGCCCCTGGCCGAAGCCAAACTCTCCACCTTTTTGGCCGCCGACAAGAACAACACCGCCGACAGCGACGTGGAAGCGTTTTTGTCCGGCAGCATCGAAGACGCCCAGTCGCGTTACGACCTGCGTCGCCTGGTGGTGGAACAAAGCAAAGACAACAAAACCATCAGCGTCATCTTGCCCGCGGAATTGGACACCTTGCGTCGCCTCTTCGGCCACATTGGCTTGCCGGTGGAGTTGGCCGACAGTTTGGCGAGCAATTTGCTGCGCGTCTGGGATACCACCTCAGCCGCAAGCAACAACGACACCCCCTTAGCGCCGCAAACCCTGGCGCAACTCAAGTGGTTGGGTGTCGATGAGGCCACCATCAACAAGATGGCTCCCTACGCCACCCTCTTGCCGCGCCACAACAATGCCTCCGCCGCCATCAACCTCAACACCGCCCCACGCGAGGTGATCGCGGCGGTGCTGAACATCGACCTGGGCAGCGCCGACCGACTGGTGCAGCGCCGCACCAACACTCCGTTCAAAAGCACCGCTGAAGCCAAGGCTCTTTTGCCACCGTCTCTCAGCTTTGAAGACAGCCAAGCCGGTGTCACCAGCTCACATTTCATCGTGCGTGGCCGCCTGCGTTTGGGCGATCATGTGCAAGAAGAAGTCGCCTTGATGCGGCGATCGGACTTAGACATTACCCCCGTGTGGCGCACGCGCAGCCAAACCGTGAGCAGCAACACGGGCAACAGGTGACCCCAGAACGCGCTCAGAGTCTCCACCATGGAAAGCCCAGCCACTCCTTCAACCACTGCCCCCAAGTTGGTCCCCGCAGAGCGTCACCACCAGCAGTGGGCCTTGGTGTTGGTTTTGTTGACTGTGCTGTTGGTTCTGGCCTATGTGCTCTGGGGCCAAGGCCTGCTCACCGCCTGGCTGAACGAGAGCAGTATTTCAGCCGACGAACGTGCGGTGCGAACGGCTTACTTGGTGGTGGGTGTGGTGGCTGTGATGGGTCTCACCGGTTTGCTGATTGCCCTTTGGCTGGCAGCCATGGCCTGGCGCATACGCCAAGCGAATCAATACCCGCCCCCAGCTTACCCCGTGCTGCGCGCCACGCCGCTGCTGCAAGGGCGGGCAGCGCAGCAACAAGCCTGGTGGCACGCTGTGGCGGCAGTGGTTTGTGTGTTGCTTTGCGCAGGGGTGCTGGCTTACCTATTTCACACATTTCCTATGGCTGAAACCTTGCGCGTTTTACGACCATAAACACGGCGGCCATGAGTCAGCGAGCACCACCTAAAGCCAAACACCTGCGTGCGTCAGATGCACGTGCCGTGGTCAAACTGGCGACCCAAGCGGTGCATGGCATCACGCGGGTCACGGAAGGCGTGCATCAATCGGTGTGGGCGCGGCTGGGCGTACACAACACCTCACAACCCGAACGCACCCAAGGGCTCACTGCCTGGGTTTACCAAGCCATTCATGGTTTGACCTTTGCTGTGGGGCGCGGCCTGGATGCTGCCTTGGCCCGGCTGCAACCCCGTTTGGAACGTTTAGAGGGCAGCGCCCCAGGTTCCCCCGAGCGTGAAGCCGTGGTCGCGGCCCTGAATGGCGTCATGGGCGACCACCTGGCTTCAACCGACAACCCTTTAGCCACCGCCATGCATCTGCGCTGGCAGGGCGTGCCGCTGTGGGACGAGCACCATGCCGTAACCATCAACGCCCAACAAGCCAGCCCGAAAGTGCTGCTGCTGATTCACGGCCTGTGCATGAACGATTTGCAGTGGACCACCCAGCACCAAGGGCAGGTGGTGAACCATGGCGAAACTTTGGCAGAGACCATGGGCTGCACCTTGCTCACCCTGCGCTACAACAGTGGTCTGCACATTTCCAGCAATGGCCACCGCTTGGCGGCGTTGTTGGAGCAATTGCGCACCCACTGGCCCGTGCCCCTGCAAGAAATCCACGTGCTGGCCCACAGCATGGGCGGGCTGGTGATGCGCAGCAGCGTGTTTGCTGCAACCCAAGCCAGCATGCAGTGGCCCAAGCAACTCCAAACCCTGGTATTTCTGGGCACCCCCCACCACGGCGCGCCCCTGGAGCGGGTGGGCAACCGGGTGGATGTGATTCTGGCCAGCACGCCCCATATCGCCCCCTTCGCCCACTTGGCCAAGTTGCGCAGCAGCGGCATCACCGACCTGCGTTACGGCCTGCTGCTGGACGAAGACTGGGCCGGCCGCGACCGCTTTCGCCGCTCGCCCGACCACCGCACAGCGCTGCCCTTGCCCGAAGGTGTGGCTTGTTATGCGGTGGCTGGCACGGTGGCCGGCGCGGCGTCGAAAACACGCGGTTTGCTCGCCGAACGTTTGGTGGGCGATGGCCTGGTGCCTCTGCACAGCTCACTCGGGTTTCACGAAGACCCCGCAAGGTGTTTGCACTTTGCCCAAACCGCCACCTTCACCGCCTACCGCACCAGCCACATGGCCTTACTGAGCAGCCCGGAAGTGGGGGCGCAGTTGTTGAAGTGGTTGGTGCCGCAACACCGCTAGTTCCGCGCCCCAAACATCATCTGCCTTGCCAAGGCCGACTTGACCGGCCCCAGCGCTTGCAAAGCCACCATGCCCAAACCGCGTGCGGTGCTGGCACCGGGCAGGTTCCAGGTGAAGCTGCGGGCCAGGAAATCGGTGGCGGCAATCAAGGCCCAGCGGTCGGGGCCGCGCTGCCATTCCAGGCGGCGCAGCACAGCACTGATATCGCTGTTGCGTGAGAGTGCTTGCACCAACTCAAAGGCATCGCGCAGCCCCAGGTTCAAACCTTGGCCCGCCACCGGGTGCATGGTTTGTGCGGCGTTGCCGATGCGCGCGGTGCGGCCGTCGGTGAGGGTGCGTTCGGCGTTCAAACCAAGCGCGAAGGATTTAAGTGGCGAAAGCGCCGTGATCTCACCCACCTGGGGATGGAACACGGTGTTCAGCACCGTGAGGCGCTGGGCTTCGTTGAGTGGCGCGACAGGATCATCTCGGCTGGGAACACACCACACCAAAGCGGCGCGGGCTTGCCCACCTTCCGTCTCGTTGGCATCTTGGGGCAGCGGTAGCAACGCTGCGGGGCCTTGCCGGGTGAAACGTTCATAAGCCACACCGCCGTGGGCTTGCTTCAAACGCACCGTGCCTACCCAAGCGGTTTGGCCGTAGTCGTGGGTGAGGCCCTTTTTGACTTGGTCAGCAAACACGCCGCCTTCGGCCACCACGGCCAAATCAAAAGTTTCAGCGATGCCCGCGTCCAACTCCACCCGGTCACCTAGATTTTTCAGGCCGTTCACGGGCGTAGCGAACCGGCTGTACAGCCGCGCCGGTTCAGCCGCACACCAGGCCTCCCAAGCTTTTTGTAACGGCGCAGTGATGGCCCCGTAACTGAGCACCGCCCCCAGCATGGGCACGCCCTCTTCAGCCGCAGACAAACGCACTTCCGGTTCACCGAGCTTATTTGCCCAAAAACTGCCCATCACCGCTTGTTGCTGCGACACATGCACCGCAGTAATTGGCTCCGCCACACCCGGTGCCCAAGCGTTCAGCCGCTGCAGAAGTTGCACGCTGCCCCAGGAAAGTGCCAAGGTGCGCGGATCCAGCGACACGTCCTTGTTCGCAGGGCGGGCGTCAAACACCGTCACGTCCGCTTGCGGCAAGTGGCGGGCGGCAGCCAGGGCCAGGGTCAGGCCCACGGGGCCAGCACCGACCACAGCCAGTTTCAAGGGGGAGGTGTTCATGAACTAGTGCCTGTTAATACTAAAAGGAAGCCCTAATTCTCCTGCTCTGCAAGAACCTGTCCTATTATTCGCTGGCCCGCAAATGCTCTCCCCCTTATTCACCCTGCGGGCTACAGGAGATCACCGCCATGGCACTGATGGATTTCATCAAGAAACAGTTCATCGACATTCTGGAGTGGCAAGAGGACAGCGACGGCACCCTGGCCTGGCGCTTCCCCATGGCGGGCAACGAAATCCAATACGGCGGCTCCCTCACCGTGCGCGAAAGCCAAATGGCCGTCTTCATCAATGAAGGCAAAGTGGCCGATGTGTTTGGCCCCGGCCGCTACACCCTCACCACCAGCACGCTGCCGGTGCTGACCTATTTGCAGAACTGGGACAAACTTTTCCAAAGCCCGTTCAAGAGCGACGTGGTGTTTTTCAGCACCCGCCAGCAAATTGACCAGCGCTGGGGCACCACCCAGCCCGTCACCATCCGTGACAAAGACTTCGGTGCGGTGCGACTGCGCGCCTTTGGCAACTACAGCTACCGGATCGCCGACCCGAAAAAATTCTTCACTGAAATTTCCGGCACCCGCGAGCGCTACACGGTGGAAGACCTGGACGGCCAACTGCGTGCGCTGATGCTGCAGCACATCTCGGATGCGGTGGCTGGCAGCGGCCTGGCCTTCTTAGACCTCGCCGCCAACCAGGTGGAGTTTGCACAGCAACTTAAAACCGCCACGGCACCGTCGTTTGAAAAGATTGGTTTGGCGCTGGAAGGCGTGACGGTGCAAAACCTGTCCCTCCCCGAAGAGCTGCAAAAAATCCTGGATCAAAAAATCGGCATGGGCATGGTTGGCAACGACATGGGCAAATTCATGCAGTACCAAACCGCGCAGGCCATGCCCAAGTTTGCGGAAGGCGCAGCCGGTGGTGGTGGTGGTGTGGTGGGCGACGCGATGGGCCTCGGTGCGGGTGTGGCCTTGGGGCAAGTGATGGCGCAGCAGCTGTCGCACGGACTGCAAGGTGCGCAGCCGGGTGCAGCCGCAGCAGCGGCACCCGTGGGCGTGCGGCCCGATGAAGTCATGGCCACCCTGGAAAAACTGGCCGACCTCAAGGCCAAGGGCATTCTCACCGCCGAGGAGTTTGATGCGAAGAAGGCGGAGTTGTTGAAGAAGTTGGTGTGAACAGAGAACACGATGCAAATTGAATCGATTCGCCTCCGGAATTTCCGGGCATTCAGGAACGTCACACTCAAAGACATTCCTCGCTTTTGTGTT
>JBJTHI010000311.1:0-17681 GCA_046094425.1 Burkholderiales bacterium
GCTCAGCGCCCGGCCGCAGGCGGGCGAACGGGCCGATGAGCGCACCGGCGCCGACGCTGGCGCCATCGATGTGGGTGAAGAGGTGCACATCGGTAACTTCGTCGAGGTGAAGAACAGCACGCTGGCCGCCGGCGCCAAGGCCAATCACCTGGCCTACCTGGGCGACGCCACGGTGGGCGAGCGCGTGAACTACGGCGCGGGCAGCATCACCGCCAACTACGACGGTGCCAACAAACACCGCACCGTGATTGGCAACGATGTGCATGTGGGCAGCAACAGCGTACTGGTGGCCCCGGTCACCATAGGCGACGGGGCCACGATAGGTGCGGGCTCCACCATAGGCAAAAACGCACCGGCAGGGCAGCTCTCGCTGACCCGTTCGCAGCAGGTGTCGCTGGCAAGCTGGAAGCGGCCTGTGAAGAAAAAGGTTTGAACCCCTGCGCCAACGCAACTACCAGTTATTGCGTCCCCAAGCAATCAACGAAGACAGCGCACTGCCACCCGCAGCCACGTTTTGTTTGGGCTCGCCAAAGTTGTCTTCACCGCCTGAGTGGGTGCCGATCACATAAGGTTTACCGCCCCACCAGCCAAACACCGGGCCGCCGCTGTTGCCGTTGTTGGTGTCGGCCTTGTATTCCAGTTCTACACCTGCGCCGTCGTTGTCGTCGTCGGTGATGGGGAACCAGTAGTTGGCCGAAGGCCGCTCGCCGCTGGCCACGTCGCCGGGGTAACCGGCAATGGTCCAGTAGTTGCCGTCCTCCCAATCGTCGTTGTAGGTTTTGTAGCCGAAGTAACCCAGCCAATCGCCCAAGGGCTGCACCAGTTTCATGATGGCCATGTCGTCGCCTTGGTCATGGTCTTTGTAGCCACGGGCCGAGCTGATCCACGACGCCGCGTTGGCCCCATAGAGTGACATGCCGTCGTGGTAGGCGGGCACAAACAGGGCTTTCCAGTTGGAGCCGCTGCCCCAGGGCACCACATGGCTGGCGGTGAGGATGACGTTTTTCCCCACCAAGGAGGCCGAACCCGTCCACGCCGGGTTGGGTGCCGAGGCGTTCGTCCAAACAAAAATGCGACCGACGATGCGCCAAGGGTAGCTGTTGGGGTAACACACCTGGCGACCATCGGGCGGGAACACAGTTTCGGGCCGCACCTTGGCCCCGCTGCGCCTGCGCAACACGGGCTTGGAGGCGGCCACCGAGGCGCGCGGCGCGAACGACACGCCGCTCCACTGTGGCAAATAGGGCTCGGCATTCCTCGCCACCACGACAGACTTCTTGGGCACAGCCACTTGTTCCAAAGACTGCCCCAAATGGCCCAGCACCGCGCTCTCGGAGCTCAAGGCCTGCGCATACCGGTGGCCATGCATGGCCTGCAAGGACAGGGTGCTTGTTTTGACCGAGCCCAAGGTGGCGCGTTGGTCGATCACCAAAAAATTGCGCGCCGCATTGAGTTCTGCGGGCGGCTTGCCTCGGTCGGGCAAGTCGGCTTGAGCCAGCAGCGTGTCGCCCAAGGCGGGCAATTCACGTTCGGTGGGGTTGGATTTTTTCTTGGCCATGACAGGTCTCCTGCAGTTGATGGTGAGCCGCTTGCGGCGCAAGGCGGTTGATGTCCCTGAGTCAAGTTCGCGGCGTTTGAATGAATCACTCGAAACCGTCTCTTGGTGGGCGCAGTATGTGAACGCAAGTCGATGCCGCACAACCCTGCAAGGTAGGGGGCCAGCCTGGTTTGGCACCCCTAACTTGTCAGTGTTCTGCAGTGTTTGTTGTCGTGGCGGAAAATACGCCTTGACTGTGGCAACAGGCCACACCACCTCTCGTCTGAATTCATGATTCGCATCACCGAACTGCGCCTGCCCCTGAGCCATGCTGAAGAAGCGTTGCGCTCAGGCATCTTGGCGCGGCTGAAAATCAAGCCTGCCGACTTACTTGGCTTCACCGTGTTCAAACGGGGGGTGGATGCGCGCAAAAAAACGGCGGTGGTATTGACCTACACCGTGGACTGCGAGGTGCGTGACGAAGCCGCCGTGTTGGCGCGGCATGCGGGCGATGCCCAAGTCAAACCAGCGCCCGACACCCGCTACCAGTTCATCGGCCAAGCGCCTTCTGATTTTTATGGTCAAGCGTCGCATCACCGCCCCGTGGTGATTGGCTTTGGCCCCTGCGGCATTTTTGCGGCCCTGGTCTTGGCGCAAATGGGCCTGCGGCCCATCGTGCTGGAGCGTGGCAAGAAGGTGCGCGAGCGCACCAAAGACACCTGGGACTTGTGGCGCAAAAACAGGCTGCACCCTGAGTCCAATGTGCAGTTCGGTGAAGGCGGCGCGGGCACGTTTTCCGACGGCAAGCTGTGGAGCCAAATCAGCGACCCGCGCCACCTCACGCGCAAGGTGTTGACCGAGTTTGTGAAGGCCGGTGCGCCCGAAGAAATTCTCTTCGTGAGCAAGCCCCATATCGGCACCTTCCGCCTGGTGAGCATGGTGGAAAAAATGCGCGCCGACATTGAAGCCCTGGGCGGCGAGATACGTTTTGAACAACGGGTGACGGATTTGCTGGTGGAAGGTCGCGGTGAGAAACGGCAAGTGCGCGGTGTGGTGTTGACGGGAGGCCAAGAAATCCGCACCGACCACGTTGTGCTTGCCCTGGGCCACAGTGCGCGCGACACCTTTGCCATGCTGCTTGAACGCGGTGTGTATTTGGAGCCCAAGCCGTTTTCCATTGGCTTTCGCATTGAACATCCCCAGGGCCTGATCGACCGTGCCCGGTATGGCCCCAACGCAGGCCACCCCATCTTGGGTGCGGCGGACTACAAGCTGGTGCACCACGCCAGCAATGGCCGCAGTGTCTATAGTTTTTGCATGTGCCCCGGCGGCACCGTGGTGGCGGCCACCAGCGAAGAAGGCCGTGTGGTGACCAATGGCATGAGCCAGTATTCGCGCAATGAACGCAACGCCAATGCCGGCATCGTGGTGGGCATCAACCCACAGGACTACCGGCAAGACGGCAAACAAGAGGGCCCAGTGAACCCGCTGGATGGCATGGCGTTTCAGCGCTTTTGGGAGTCGCGTGCTTACGTTCTGGGAGGCAGCACCTACGAGGCTCCGGGTCAGTTGGTGGGCGACTTCATCGCAGGCCGTGCTTCCACTGCCTGGGGCAGTGTGCTTCCGTCTTACAAGCCCGGCGTTTTGCTCACCGACCTGGCCCAGCCTGGCATGGAAAGCCTGCCGCCCTACGCCATTGCCGCCGTGCGTGAAGCCTTGCCCGCGTTTGAACGCCAGATCAAGGGGTTCTCCATGCCCGATGCCGTGCTCACCGGCGTGGAGACCCGCACCTCATCGCCCCTGCGCATCACCCGGGGCCGCGACTACCAAAGCCTCAATACGCGCGGCCTTTATCCCGCTGGAGAAGGGGCGGGATATGCGGGCGGCATCATGTCCGCCGGGGTGGACGGCATTGAAGTGGCCGAGGCCGTGGGGCGGGCGATGCTCGCCTCATCAACACACACCACGAGAGGCGGGTCATGACGCAACAACCCATCGATACCCCCGGCGAAGGACTTGCGTCCGCTGACTCAACCCCGCCAACCGCGAGCGGCGATTGGGTCACGGTGGCCCGGCAACTCTTGCCCACCGACGCGCACCTGATCAAGAACTGCCTGCAAGCCGCAGGCGTGCAGGCCATGGTGGCCGACGCCCACTTGGTACAGGCCAACTCTTTCATGATGAATGCCGTGGGCGGTGCGCGCGTTTTGGTGCGCGCTGGCGCTGAAGCACAAGCACAGGCCGTGTTGCAGCAATACGAAGCCGGTGAGTTTGCGCTGGAGCCTGCCACACCCAAGAAGGCACTGTCGCAAGCGCCTGGCCCGCTGTGGGGGCCAGACTCGGCGTTTTGGCTGGGTTTGTCAGTTACCCCGGTGTTCAGTTGCACCTTGCACTGGCTCAACGCGGTGACCTTGGGTGATGGGCCCGCCCAACGCCGCGCCGCTTGGTGGTGGGTGCTCTCCGTGCTGGTCACCGGGGCGGGTTTGCTGTGGGCCACTTCGTCGCAGTGGCGCTGGAGCAGCGGCCTGGAGGCGGCGACTCTGGCCGTGCCATTCACCTGGTTTTGGTACGCCGTGGCGGGCATCAAACACAGCAAACAGATTACCGAACAGTTTGGCGTTCGTTATCGCAAACGCCCGACTTGGTGGCTCGGCTTGTTCACGCTTGTGCTGCTGATCTTGTTGGGCAGCTTGGCTGCGGCGTTAGACCCACGTGCCTGAAGCAGAACCTGCTGTACACCGGGTGGGGTGTTGTTAGCGAAGGGGCACAGAAGCGCACACCGGGGAGTCAACCATGTACGAATCGAAAAACAAGCCGCCGTTACCACGCGGTCACTTTGCCCAACGGTTGGTTTGGCACCTCTTTTTTGCCATCGCCTTGCTAACCGCGTCACTCGGCGTGGGCATATGGGGCTACGAACACTTCGAGCAGTTGGGCACGGTCGACGCCTTCTTGAACGCCGCCATGTTGCTCGGCGGCATGGGGCCAGTGAACCCGCCGCTGACCTCAGCCGGCAAGTTGTTTGCTGGCTTGTATGCGCTTTATGCAGGCCTGATCTTCATCGTCACCGCCGCATTGGTCATCACGCCGATTGCGCACCGGGTACTGCACCGCTTTCATTGGGATGAGAAGTTGTAGCAGGGGGCATTGCGACGCCCTCAATTCGGCACAAAGTCCGTCGGGTATTTGAACGAGTCCACCAGCAAATGCGGCATGCGCATTTCCAGGTTGATGCCTTTGGGCGGAATAGGGCTGGTGAACCATTTGTCGTACATGCGGTGCAATTCTTTGCTGGCAATCAAACGGCGCAACTCAGCGTCCACCACCGCTTTGAAGGCGGGGTTGTTGCGTTCAAAGGCCACCGCATAGGGTTCGATGGTGATGGGTTTGCCGATGACCTTGAGGTCTTGGGGCTTGGGGGAATTGGCGCGCAAACCAAACAGCAGCACATCGTCCATGGCAAAACCCTCCACCTTGCCTGAGACCACCCAACCAAACCCTTCGGCATGATCCTTGGCGGGCTCCACCTTGATGTTGATGGTTTTCATGCGGGCCTCACGGGCCAGCGAGTCAATGTTGGTGGTGCCCGTGGTGGAGGCCACGGTTTTGCCGTCCAGGTCTTCAATGCGTTCGTAGGGCTTGTTGCTTAGAACCACAATGCGCGAAGACGCAATGAAGTGCGGAATGGTGAAAGCCACACGCTGACGGCGCGCAGCCGTGTTGGTGGTGGAGCCGCATTCCATGTCGGCCAGGCCCTTTTCCAATGCCTCAAAACGGCTGGCTGAGGTGACCTGCAAGTACTCCACTTTCAATTCTTTGACCTTCAAATGACGCGCGATGGCCTCGACCACTTTGTGGCACACATCCAGGCTGTAGCCCACTGGTTTTCCGTCGGCGACATAGGACATGGGGATCGACGCTTCGCGGTGCCCGATGATCACGCTGCCACGAGCCAAGATGCGATCCAGGGTGGACCGAGTGGGCGCGGGTGACGCGTTAGCCGCAGCCGTTGCCGTCGTGGCGGTCGCTGGAGCGGCTGGCCCAGTTTGCGCCAGCGCGGTGCTGGCAAACAGGCCGCAAAAAACTCCCCAAACCATACGGTTGGTGGCGTAGCGGTTGAGCAGTTGGTTCGCTTTCATCAGGGACTCCATTCATCAACCCAACGCACAAACGTTGGTGAACCCAGTCTAGGTAACCATCTTTGTGGGCGTCATGCCATTGACTTGCAGAGGTATCAGCTTTTGGCATGCACCCATCACCGTGGATGTGTCGTATTCACGCAGGTGCCGGTTTGTCATGCCGCCCGCGCGTGCGCCCAGCCTTGCCTTGCGCGAACTGGTGCGCGGACAATGCCGGTGTTTCCCCCAAGTTTTATCGACCGACTCCGCTGGAAATGAAGCCCCTGTTGCATGAAACTGCGCCACATTGAAGTCATCAATGCCGTGCTGCAAACCGGCAGCTTGAGTGCGGCCTCTCGCTTGCTGAATATTTCTCAGCCCTCGGCGACCAAACACTTGCAGCATGCGGAACAAACCGTGGGATACGCGCTGTTTCGGCGGTATGCCGGGCGCCTGCACCCCACGCAAGAGCTGCTGCAACTGGCCCCCTCCATACGCCAGGCCTACTCCGGTTTTGACGATGTGCGGCGCACGGCTGTCAACCTGCGCAGCAGGCCGCAAGCACGGCTGCGGGTGGGCACGGTGCCGGCCATGGCGGGTTTGGTGCCGCAGGCTTACCAGGCGCTGCACGCCCAGCATCCCGATTTGCGCTGCGAGTTTTCTACTGGCCACCACCATGAACTCACCCAGTGGTTGCTGTTGCGGGAGATTGATGTCGGCATTGCTTTCGACCCGGCCAGTCACCCCGCGCTGGCGTTTGAAGACCTGGCCACCTGCCGTTTGGTCTGCGCAGCTCAACCTGAGTTGCTGGGCAAATACCGCAAGGGAAAAACCATCAACGCGACCGCACTGGCCAGCATGCCCGTGATTGAGCTGCTTGGCACTGACCCGGTGGGCCGTTTGGTAGCCACCTATGCCCAGCGTTACGAGTGGGCCTTTCCCGCACCCTTGGTCGTGAAGACCCACCAGGTGGCTTTAGAGCTGGCCGCGCGGGGCGTGGGGGTGGCCGTGGTGGACGAAATCAGCGCGCGAAAATTTCAACCCATGCTGCATGTGCTGCCCATTGAACCCGAGGCTTGGTTCCCTGTGCGCGCCATGTTTTTGCACCCCGGTGCGTTGTCGGCGGCAGCCAACCACTTCATTGCGGCGTGTCGGGACGTGTTGCGGGGTTGATCGCTTTCACCCGAGCATCCTCCAGAATCCCTCCCTACAATTCGGCGCTCTATGCAAGAGCCCACCACCTCCCCTGCGGTTTCATTCCGCCATGTCAGCAAAACTTACCGAGGTGGCAAGGGTGAAGTGCAGGCCCTCACCGATGTGGGTTTTGACATCCAACAGGGCGAGTTCTTTGGTCTGCTTGGCCCCAATGGCGCAGGGAAAACCTCGCTCATCAGCATTTTGGCGGGTTTGTCGCGTGCCACCAGCGGGCAAGTCACGGTACATGGCCATGATGTTGTGAACGACTACGCCGCCGCACGCCACCACCTGGGCATCGTGCCGCAGGAGTTGGTGTTCGACCCCTTTTTCAGCGTGCGCGAGTCGCTGCGCATTCAAAGCGGTTACTTTGGTATCCGCCAAAACGATGCGTGGATAGACGAGTTGCTGCACCACTTGGGCTTGTCTGACAAAGCCGATGCCAATATGCGCCAGCTCTCCGGCGGCATGAAGCGCCGGGTGCTGGTGGCCCAGGCCCTGGTGCACCGCCCACCCGTCATCGTTCTGGACGAACCCACGGCGGGTGTCGATGTGGAGCTGCGCCAAACCCTGTGGGGTTTTGTGGCGCGGCTGAACAAAGAAGGCCACACCGTGCTGCTCACCACCCACTATTTGGAAGAGGCCGAGGCCTTGTGTGGCCGCATTGCCATGCTCAAAGCGGGGCGGGTGGTGGCGTTGGACAGCACTTCGGCCTTGCTTGCGGGGCGCGCCAGCACCATGCTGCGTTTCAAAATGGACGCGCCCGTGCCCGCTTCGCTGCAAGCGCAATCGCGTGTCACAGGCCGCATCGTGCAAATCAAAGCCCACGACGCGCAAGAGGTGGAAACCGTGCTGGCG
The DNA here is from genome assembly GCA_046094425.1 of Burkholderiales bacterium. GTDB lineage: Bacteria > Pseudomonadota > Gammaproteobacteria > Burkholderiales > Burkholderiaceae_C > JANPCX01. The sequence continues at coordinate 7,708 of JBJTHI010000311.1, forward strand.
ATCTTGCGGGCCGCAGGCTGCAAACCAGAAGATTTGGAAATAGGCCGCGCCGATTTGGAAGACGTGTTCTTGGAGATCATGCAAGACGCACCACGTCAGGAGGCGCTGGCATGAGCATCCTGGCCGGTACCCGCACCCTGCTCTACAAAGAAGTGCTGCGTTTTTGGAAGGTGAGCTTTCAAACCGTGGCCGCGCCCGTGCTCACGGCGGTGCTCTACCTGCTCATCTTCGGCCATGTGCTGGAAGACCATGTCAAGGTCTACCAAAGCCTGAGCTACACCAGCTTTTTGATTCCCGGCCTGGTGATGATGAGCGTGCTGCAAAACGCCTTTGCCAACAGCAGCAGCTCGCTCATCCAAAGCAAGATCACCGGCAATTTGGTGTTCTTGCTGGTCACGCCCCTGTCGCACTGGGCTTGGTTTTTGGCCTATGTGGGGGCCTCGGTGGTGCGCGGTGTGGCGGTGGGCGCGGGTGTGCTCTTGGTCACCGCCTGGTTCATGCCTTGGGCTGCCTTGAGCGGCGCGCATTGGCCTTGGGTGCTGGTGTTCACGCTCTTGGGCGCGGGCATGATGGGCGCTTTGGGTTTGATTGCGGGCCTGTGGGCCGAAAAGTTCGACCAAATCGCCGCCTTCCAAAACTTCAGCATCATGCCCATGACGTTTTTATCCGGCGTGTTTTATTCCGTGGGCTCGTTGCCTTCGGTTTGGCAAACCGTGAGCCACTTCAACCCGTTTTTCTACATGATCGACGGCTTTCGCCACGGCTTCTTCGGTGTGAGCGATGTGTCTCCTTGGTTCAGCTTGGCCGTGGTGGCCGCCAGCTTGGCCGTGGTCTGCGCCTGGTGCCTGCACTTGCTGCGCACGGGGTACAAGATTCGGCATTGAATTGCCGTAAGAGATAATTCGTCCACTATGGCAGACCCCACGGCATCCGAAGTTCAGCACTACATCGCCCAAGGGCTGGCCTGCGCGCACCTGGAAGTAGAAGGCGACGGGCGGCATTTTTTTGCCACCATCGTGTCTCCTGAATTTGAGGGTGCCAGCCGCGTGGCGCGCCACCAGCGGGTTTATAAGGCGCTGGGCGATAGAATGCGTGAGCAAATCCACGCGCTGTCCATGAAGACGCTGACCCCTTCCGAGTGGGCTGCCACGGCAAGTGCCGTTGCAGCTTCTCAACCCGCCGCTCACCACCACCACTGAACCCGCCGCAGTGCGCACTGCGGCCCGGGGATGTGGGCCAGTGTCCTGCATCTGTGGCCGCGTGGCGTGTTGCACCCACATCGATGGACAAATTACTCATCCGTGGTGGCCGCCGCCTTGAAGGCGAAGTCACCATCTCCGGTGCCAAAAACGCGGCCTTGCCCGAGTTGTGCGCCTGCTTGCTCACCGCCGAACCTGTTCACTTGCTGAACGTACCGCAGTTGCAAGACGTGAACACCACACTCAAGCTCTTGCGCAACATGGGTGCCAAGGCGGAGTTTGATGTGGGCGCGGGTGTGGATGAATCCAGCCACATCATCCTGGACGCCAGCACCGTCACCTCGCCCGAAGCGCCCTACGATTTGGTGAAAACCATGCGCGCGTCGATTTTGGTACTGGGACCTTTGCTGGCGCGTTTCGGCGAAGCCACCGTGTCACTGCCCGGCGGCTGTGCCATTGGTTCGCGACCGGTGGATCAGCACATCAAAGGCCTGCAAGCCATGGGGGCGGAGATCACGGTGGAGCATGGCTACATCCTCGCCAAGGCGAAGAGGCTCCAAGGGGCCCGCATCACCACCGACATGGTCACCGTCACCGGCACGGAGAACTTGCTCATGGCTGCGACGCTGGCCGATGGCGAAACCGTGCTGGAAAACGCCGCCCGCGAGCCTGAAGTGGTGGACTTGGCCGAGATGCTGATCCAAATGGGTGCCCAAATTGAAGGCCAGGGCAGCAGCCAAATTCGCATTCAAGGGGTCTCAAAACTGCAGGGCTTGGATGCCGCACGCGCCCACCGCATCGTGCCCGACCGCATCGAGACTGGCACCTTTCTCTGCGCTGTGGCGGCGGCGGGAGGCGACGTGGTGCTGCGCCGCACCCGTGCCGACCATTTGGATGCCGTGATTGAAAAACTGCGTGAAGCAGGCGTGGGCATTGAAGCCGGGCCGGATTGGATACGGGTGCGCATGCACGAGCAGCCCAAGGCGGTGGGTTTTCGCACCAGCGAGTACCCGGCTTTCCCTACCGACATGCAAGCCCAGTTCATGGCGCTGAATTGCATAGCCAGCGGCACCGCCAAAGTGACCGAGACGATTTTCGAGAACCGCTTCATGCATGTGAACGAACTCGTGCGCCTGGGGGCCAACATTCAGGTAGACGGCCACACGGCGGTGATGCAAGGGGTGGACAAACTCTCCGGCGCCATCGTCATGGCGACCGACCTGCGCGCCTCGGCCAGCTTGGTGATTGCGGGCTTGGTCGCCAGCGGCGAAACCGTGGTGGACCGCATCTACCACCTGGATCGCGGTTACGACCGAATGGAAACCAAACTGCGCGGTATCGGCGCGGACATTGAGCGAGTGAAATGAGCATGATTACCTTGGCTCTTTCCAAAGGCCGCATCTTCGAGGAGACCCTGCCGCTGCTCAAAGCCGCTGGCATCGAGGTGACCGAAGACCCTGAGAAATCACGCAAGCTGATTCTGGCCACCAACCAGCCCCAGGTGCGTGTGGTGCTGGTGCGTGCCAGCGACGTGCCCACCTATGTGCAATACGGCGGTGCCGACCTGGGCGTGGCGGGCAAAGACATCTTGATCGAACACGAAGCCGCCCACGATGGTGAGAGTGGCAGCCTGGTGCAGCCGCTGGATTTGCAAATTGCTCGTTGCCGCTTGAGTGTGGCCGTGCGGGCTGATTTTGACTACCCCGCCGCCGTGAAGCACGGCTCGCGCATCACGGTGGCTACCAAATACACCCACATGGCGCGCCAGCACTTTGCCAGCAAGGGCGTGCATGTGGACTTGATCAAACTCTATGGCTCGATGGAGCTGGCCCCGCTCACCGGCCTGGCCGATGCCATTGTTGATTTGGTGTCCACCGGCAGCACCCTCAAAGCCAACCATTTGGTCGAGGTGGAAGAAATCATGGAGATTTCCTCCCGCTTGGTCGTCAACCGCGCGGCGCTCAAACTCAAGGGTGAAGTCATTCGTCCCCTTATTGATGCGTTTGAGCGGGCGATTGCCAATTAGTCAACTAAAACATCTTGCGCCCAATGCTCATATTCATTGCGACAAAAAACTCCGTTCGGGCTGAGCCTGTCGAAGCCCGCGTGTACCTCGGTCAAGACCCTTCGACAGGCTCAGGGCGAACGGACGGGGTTGGGTCGCGGGATACCAATACATTCATCGACAGAAAACCATGAGCGCCATGCCCCCCATCGCCATCCGCCAACTCGCCACCACCGCCCCCAATTTCGAGGCCGAGTTTCAGCGCGTATTGCATTGGTCGGCAGACACCGATAGCGCTATTGAAAAACGTGTAGCCAGCATCTTGGCGGATGTTCAGCAGCGCGGCGATGCTGCTGTGCTTGAATACACGCGGCGGTTTGATGGCCTGCAAGCCGATTCGGTAGCGGCTTTGGAAATTACACAGGCCGAATTGCAAGCCGCTTTGAAGGCCATCACACCCGAACAGCACGATGCTTTGCACGCCGCCGCCGAGCGTGTGCGCAGCTACCACGAGCGGCAGTTGGAGGCTTGCGGCAAGTCGTGGAACTACCGCGACGAAGATGGCACGCTGCTGGGCCAAAAGGTGACACCACTGGACCGCGTGGGCATTTATGTGCCGGGCGGCAAAGCGGCTTATCCGAGCAGTCTCTTGATGAACGCCATCCCTGCCAAGGTGGCTGGAGTCGGTCAAATCATCATGATGGTGCCCACACCGGTGGATGGCAGTGTTGCCACGGGTGGATCGGGCTGCGCAGTCGGTTCACGCCAAGGCGTGCGCAATCTCTTGGTGCTGGCCGCAGCAGCCATTGCGGGGGTAGATCGTGTCTTCACCCTCGGCGGCGCACAAGCGATTGCCGCCTTGGCTTATGGCACCGCCACCGTCCCCGCAGTAGACAAAATCACCGGCCCCGGCAACGCCTATGTGGCCAGCGCCAAACGCCGCGTGTTCGGCAAAGTGGGCATCGATATGATTGCTGGCCCCAGCGAAATTTTGGTGTTGGCCGACGGCAGCACCCCGGCCGACTGGGTGGCCATGGACCTGTTCAGCCAAGCAGAACACGATGAACTCGCGCAAAGCATCTTGCTTTGCCCGGACGCGGCTTACATCGCCGAAGTCAAACAAGCCATCGACCGTTTGTGGATGGAGATGCCGCGCCGAGACGTTATTCGCGCCTCATTGGAAGGACGGGGCGCTTTGATCCACACCCGCAGCATGGAAGAGGCTTGCGACATCAGCAACCGCATCGCGCCTGAGCACTTGGAGGTGAGTTCCCGCGACCCGCACCGCTGGGAGCCGCTGTTGCGCCACGCCGGGGCTATCTTCTTGGGTGCCTACACCAGCGAAAGCCTGGGCGACTACTGCGCGGGCCCTAACCACGTGTTGCCCACCTCGGGCACGGCGCGGTTTTCATCGCCCCTGGGCGTGTATGACTTTCAAAAGCGCGGCAGTTTGATTGAAGTGAGCGCCGCTGGTGCGCAAGCCTTGGGGCAAATCGCTTCGGTGCTGGCCCACGGAGAAGGGCTGCAGGCGCACGCGCGGGCGGCGGAGATGAGGTTGATTGCCGATACGAACGCAGTCAAACAGTGATCAACTCAACCTTTAATCTTCGCTGACCCCGACTGCATCGTGACCAAAGCCCGCAACGTTCCCTTCACCTCGGCCAGCTCGCGCTGTTGGTCGAGCACGATGCGTTGCATGCCTTCCAGCACCTTGTCTTGTTGCGCCACTTTTTCGCGCAAGATAGCCACGCCCGAGAGCCGGTCCAGAATGTCTGCAACCAAACTGCTCATGCAGGAGTGCCTGCCTTGATGGATTCAATTTGCGCAAAGAAGAGTTCGGCGCGGCGCTGGCCTTGGTCTAGCGTGGCGTTGATGGCGTCCAGGTCGTCTTTGGTGCGGCGTGTGGCCAAGTCGAGCAAGTCCAGGTCGGACAGTGTGATGCCTGCTTTGTACAAGTCAATCGCTGAACGGGCTTCGACTGACAGGTTGGTGCCGTTGGTTTTGGCTTGTTTTTCCAAGAATTTGCGCTGGGCGGGTTCAAGGTACAAGTTGGTGAGTACGGCAGACATGGCATTCTCCCCGTTAGCGATAGATCATGCTACATGTTATGTAATGTCCGTGTCAACCGCCATCGTTTCACGGGCTTGAAGCCAAGGAGTTTGCAATGAGCCAATATTGGAGTGAGGTCGTGCACGGACTGACGCCTTACGTCCCAGGTGAGCAGCCACGCATCGATGGGCTGGTCAAGCTCAATACCAATGAGTGCCCTTACGGGCCGAGTGATGCCGTCATTCAAGCGATTGCACGCCACAACAGTGAGGAACTGCGGCTGTACCCAGACCCCCAGGCGAGCTCGCTGGTCTCGGCCATTGCCAAGCACCATGGCCTCAGCGAGAAGCGAGTCTTTGTGGGCAATGGGTCCGACGAGGTCTTGGCCCATGTTTTCATGGGTTTGCTGAAACATTCTGCGCCGCTGCTGGCACCGGACATTTCCTACAGTTTTTACCCCGTGTATGCCAAGCTCTATGGCATCAACCTGCGTGAGCTTGCCTTGGGCACGGACTTCGAGATTCGGGTGGACGACTATCTGAATGCCGGCCCCAATGGCGGCATCATCTTCCCCAATCCCAACGCCCCCACTGGAATGGCTTTGCCGTTAAGCGATATTGAGCGCTTGTTGGCGAACAACACCCAATCTGTGGTGGTGGTAGATGAAGCCTATGTGGACTTCGGCACTGATTCAGCCGCAGCGCTGATTGATCGCTACCCACAGTTGTTGGTTGTGCGCACCTTGTCCAAGTCTCGCGCGCTGGCTGGCTTGCGTGTTGGCTATGCGCTGGGGCAGGCGCATCTAATCGAGGCGCTCACACGCATCAAGGACAGCTTTAACTCTTATCCGCTGGACAGACTGGCCATTGTTGGCGCCGTCGCCGCGATGGAAGATGTCGCTTGGTTTGAGCACACCCGAGATCGAATCATGGCCACCCGTGAGCGCATGGCGACTGCTTTGTGTCACCGAGGTTTTGAGGTTCTTCCCTCTAGAGCAAATTTCGTTCTGGCACGCAAACCAGGTTACGCTGGCGCCGCGCTGGCGAAAGCGCTGCGGGAAAAGCGGGTCTTGGTGAGAAATTTTTCCAAACCCGAACGAATTGCCGATTTTTTGCGCATCACGGTGGGCACAGATGCCCAGTTGGACGCCTTGCTGCTCGCGATTGACAGCGTTTTAGCTTGACCCTCGTTGCTTGAAGCCCTTAACCTCATACCCTTCTATGCGAACCGCAGACGTTAGCCGCCACACCGCTGAAACCCAAATCCGCGTCGCGCTGAACCTGGACGGCAGCGGCCTGGCCCAACTCGCCACCGGCATCGGTTTTTTCGACCACATGCTGGACCAAATCGCCCGCCACGGCCTGATCGACCTCACCATTGAAGCCAAGGGCGACCTGCACATCGACGGTCACCACACCGTGGAAGACGTGGGCATCACCCTGGGCCAGGCCATGGCTAAGGCGGTAGGTGACAAACGAGGCCTGCGCCGCTATGGCCATGCTTATGTGCCGCTGGATGAGGCGCTGTCACGGGTGGTGGTCGACTTTTCTGGTCGCCCGGGCTTGGAAATGCATGTGCCTTTCAAGAGCGGCATGATCGGTGCGCTCGACACCCAATTGGTTTACGAGTTCTTCCAGGGTTTTGTGAATCACGCAGGTGTCACACTGCACATTGACAACCTGCGTGGCGACAACGCCCACCACCAGTGCGAAACCGTGTTTAAAGCATTTGCGCGGGCCTTGCGCATGGCTTTGGAGATTGACCCGCGTGCGGCGGGGGTGATTCCTTCGACGAAGGGGAGTTTGTAATGCAACGCTGGGCTGACTTGCTCGAACCAACCCCCACCGTTCGGGCTGACCCTTCGACAAGCTCAGGAGTAAACGCAGGGCTGCGCCCTGTCGAAGCCCAGGATTTGCGCGCGACCCTTCGACAGGCTCAACCCGAACGGAGTGGGAGTGTGACACCACTATCCGTTCACCCTGAGCCTGTCGAAACCAGCGCGTCCCTCGGTGCCAATCTCGCTACAGCAGCGTTGACAAAAACCAAAGAACCTCAGGGCGAACGGTTGTTGAGAATCGTCAGTATTGACATGGTTGTATGAATCCTTTGAAAAAAACCGTTGCCGTCGTGGACTACGGCATGGGCAATTTGCGCTCGGTGTCGCAGGCGGTGCAGCATGTGGCCGAGGGTTCCGGTTTTGAGGTGGTGATCACCTCGAAACCCGATGAAGTGTTCCAAGCCGAACGTGTGGTGTTGCCCGGCCAAGGTGCGATGCCCGACTGCATGCGTGAATTGTGTGAATCGGGTTTGTTAGAGGCCGTCCTGCATGCGGCTGCCAACAAACCGCTGATGGGTGTGTGCGTGGGCATGCAAATGTTGCTCTCCAGCAGCGACGAAGGCCCCACCGATGGACTCAACCTGATCGCAGGCAAGGTGCGCCGTTTTGAGCTGAGCGGCCGCCTGCAACCCGATGGCAGCCGCTTCAAAGTGCCGCAAATGGGTTGGAACCAGGTGATTCAAGCCCAGCCTCACCCGGTCTGGGCCGGCGTGCCTGACCACGCTTATTTCTACTTCGTGCACAGTTTTTACGCCCAGCCGTCAGACCTGCGCCACAGCGTGGGCGAATCAGACTACGGTGGCCGCTTTACCTGCGCCCTGGCAAGGGATAACATTTTCGCCACCCAATTCCACCCCGAAAAAAGCGCCGCCCACGGACTGGCCCTGTACCGCAACTTTCTGCACTGGAATCCCTGAAGACTTTCGCCTTCTTGCCGATACCCGTTTCAGCGGTTACGCGCTTTTCGCATCTCCACCCCCTTCTTCAACACCACCATCCCTTACGGCCATGTTGCTGATTCCTGCCATTGACCTCAAAGACGGCAAATGTGTGCGCCTCAAACAAGGCGACATGAACGACTCCACCACCTTCGGCGAAGACCCCGCCGCCATGGCCCGCCGCTGGGTGGACGCCGGAGCGCGCCGCCTGCACCTGGTGGACTTGAACGGGGCTTTCGCGGGTAAGCCAGTGAACGAGCCCGCCATCAAAGCCATCCTGGCTGAGGTGGGCGAGGAAATCCCGGTGCAACTGGGCGGCGGCATCCGCGACCTGGACACGATTGAGCGTTATTTGGACGACGGCCTGTCCTACATCATCGTCGGCACCGCCGCCGTCAAAAGCCCAGGCTTTTTGAAAGACGCCTGCGGCGCCTTTGGCGGCCACATCATCGTCGGCCTCGATGCCAAAGACGGCAAAGTGGCCACCGACGGCTGGAGCAAACTCACCGGCCACGAGGTGATTGACCTGGCGCAGAAATTTGAAGGTTATGGCGTCGAAGCCATCATTTACACCGACATTGGCCGCGACGGCATGCTCTCCGGCATCAACATCGACGCCACCGTGAAACTGGCCCAAGCACTGACCATTCCCGTGATTGCCTCGGGTGGCCTGAGCGACATCGCCGACATCGAACGCCTGTGCGCCGTGGAAGACCAGGGTGTCAGCGGCGTGATTTGCGGGCGTTCCATCTACACCGGGGCGCTGGATTTTGCGAAGGCGCAGGTGCGGGCGGATCAGTTGGGTGGGCAATAAATTTCGCACTCCAGTGGTACACCGGTTTTTCCTTGGTGAGTTGACGCTATGACCACAAGAAAACGAATCCCTCTGTGTTTGGCGATTTTTCTTTTTGGCTGCGGTACGCCGTATGTCTCCCCTCCAATCGGAGGTAATGCAGTTCTGGACTTTCGTGAAGCAGCTGGTATCTCTGGCTTCCAGTTTTATGAAAATGGAAATGACTGCACTGGGAATCTCACCCTACCGGAGGACAAGTACCCGTTGGGGAACAAAACCAAAGAGTTGGTGTTGCATGCAGAGAAGCGCGTCGGCTTTAATTTTTTCTTTGTGCGGGGTCTAACATCGTGCCAGGTTACCGTTTCGTTTACGCCAAGAGTTGATGGGCGCTATGGAGTCAGATCGAGATGGGACGGAGATTTTTGTTACGTGCAAGTCGTCGATAGAAACCAAGGCGGAATTCCCGCGGCCTCGTCAATAGATTTGACACAAATGAAGTACGTTATGGGCCTAGGAATACGCAACTCGTGCGTGCCGAAGTAATCCATAAAAATTCCTGAAAAATGCTCGCCAAACGCATCATCCCCTGCCTGGACGTCACCGGTGGCCGTGTCGTCAAAGGCGTCAATTTTGTTGAGCTGCGCGACGCCGGTGACCCGGTGGAAATTGCGGCGCGCTACAACGACCAAGGGGCCGACGAGCTTACTTTTTTGGACATCACCGCCACCAGCGATGGGCGGGATTTGATCTTGCACATCATTGAAGCGGTGGCCTCCCAGGTGTTCATTCCGCTGACCGTGGGCGGCGGCGTGCGTACCGTGGAAGACGTGCGGCGGCTGCTCAATGCCGGGGCCGACAAAGTGAGCTTCAACTCGGCGGCCATCAGCAACCCGCAAGTCATTGCCGATGCCTCACGCAAATACGGCGCCCAAGCCATCGTGGTGGCGATTGACGCCAAACGCCGCTTTGCCCAAGACGAAGCCGAGCGCGGCCCGGGGTGGGATGTGTACAGCCATGGTGGGCGCAAGAACACCGGGTTAGACGCGGTGGCTTGGGCAAAGCAAATGACGGCAGCGGGTGCTGGAGAGAGTTTGCTCACCAGCAGGGACCGCGACGGCACCACGTCGGGTTTCGACTTGGCGCTCACGCGCGC
>JBJTHI010000312.1:0-3659 GCA_046094425.1 Burkholderiales bacterium
GCCGCAGGCGGGCGCATCGCACCGCAAGACGTGGTGCTCTATCTTGGCTATACCGCCTTGGGGCAATTGCCCACCATGCTGGCCCTGTCGCTCTTCATTTCGGTGGTGGCCACTTTGGGCCGCATGTACCGGGACAGCGAAATGACGATTTGGTTTTCCAGCGGCATCAGCTTGGCGCGTTTTGTGCCTCCGGTGTTGCGCATGGCGTGGCCTATTTTGTTGGTCGTGGGCGTGCTGGCGTTGTTGGTATGGCCCTGGGTCAACCAACGCAGCGTGGAACTCAGAGACCGTTATGAGCAACGTTCCGATTTAAGCCGTGTGGCACCGGGCCAGTTTCAAAGTTCCAGTGACGGCAAACGGGTATTCTTCATCGAACGCGATGGAGCCGATGGAGTGACTGGCCGCAATGTGTTCATCTTGACGACAGACGAAGAGAAAGAATCAATCACCACAGCCGAGCGCGGTCGCATTGAAGTGGTGGGCGTCGACCGTTTTCTGGTTTTAGAGAATGGTCAACGCAACGAAGAGAACTTGATCACTGGCGAAAAAACCATCGCCCGCTTCGAGACCTACCGCGTGTTGGCAGGCGAAGCAGTGCTGCGCAGCACCAGCAATTTGCCGCCCAAAGCCCAAAGCACCTGGCAGTTGCTCATCAACCCCGTCGCCGCCCACCAAGGAGAGTTGGTGTGGCGTGTAGGTTTGGTGCTGGCCGCTGCCAACATGCTGTTGCTGGGCACGGTGCTGTCGGCGTCCAATCCACGGCGGGCCAGCAACTGGAATTTGCTGTTGGCCTTGCTGGCGTTCATCGTGTATTACAACCTCATCAATCTCTCCAACGCCTGGGTGGCGGCGGAGAAGTTGAGCATGGGTGAATCGGTACTTGCGGTGCACGGGTCAGCCTTTGTGGTGGCCCTGCTCATGCTGTGGTGGCGCGACCATGCCAGCACCTTCATGGTCTGGCCAGTGCGAAGGGGCCGCTCCGCATGAGAACCGTGCGCCGACTTTTTTTCTCCGATGTCGTCTCGTCGGTGGCCTTTGTTGCCCTGGCGTTTTTGTCTTTGTTTTTTTTCATTGATTTCGTGCAGGAGCTAGGCGAACTCGGCACGCGCGGTTACACGGTGCTGCACGCCGCGCTGTATTGCCTGCTGCAAGTGCCTGGGCATTTGTACGAATTGGCCCCCATTGCGGTGTTGATTGGCACGATTTACACCCTGGCGCGCATGGCCCAAGCATCCGAGTACACCATTTTGCGTACCGCCGGCTTGGGGCCGGGTCGGGCTTTGAGCTTACTGGCCAGCCTGGGTTTGGCTTTTGGTGTGTTGACTTTTGTGGTGGGCGACTACCTTGCCCCGGCCAGTGAACGTTTGGGCACGCAGTTGCGTGCCAGCTTCAAGGGCAGCATGGACATTGGCCGCTCGGGCGCATGGCTCAAAGAAAAACAAGCCACGGCGGCGGGTGAACACAGCTACTCCATTCATGTCAGCAGCACAACCGCCACAGGTGAACTGCAACTCGTGCGCCTGTTTGAGTTCGACCCCAAAGGCCGCTTGGTCAAACGCATTCAAGCCAAATCCGCGACGGTGAACAAGGCTTCTGTTTGGACATTCAAAGAGGCCACCATCACCTATTGGCCGCATCCGGCCAAGATGGAGCCCATGCTGGACGACAAACCTGGCGCGGACAAGCAAGTTTTACAAGCCCACACCGAGACCCTGGACACGATCGACTGGCCCAGCGCTCTGTCCGCTGACGTCGTAGCAGCAGCCGTGATGCCGCTGAACACCATGTCCACGGTAGAGTTGGGACGTTATGTGGCGCATTTGGCCGACAACGAACAAGCCGCCCAGCGCCATGAAATTCAGTTTTGGAAACGCGCGCTTTATCCCTTGGCTTGTTTGGTCATGGTGGGTTTGGCCCTTCCATTTGCTTACATGCACACGCGCGGAGGGCAAGGCATCAGCCTCAAGGTATTTGGGGGCATCATGCTGGGCATCAGTTTTGTGTTGCTGAACAACTTGGCTTCGCATGTGGGCCTGCTGCAAAACTGGACGCCGTGGATGGTGGCCGCCGTGCCCAGCGTTTTTTACTCATTGCTGTCGATGGCGGCATTCACCTGGTTGATTAGCTATCGCTGAAAGCGCGTATGCAAGGCTTGCTCCTCTTCGCCCACGGTGCCCGCGACCCGCGCTGGGCACTACCCTTTGCCGATATCCAACGGCGTGTGCGCCACAGTGCGCCCCACATGCCAGTGGAATTAGCCTTCCTCGAATTCATGAGCCCCAACTTGATCGACGCTGGCTCTGTGTTGGTGGAGGCGGGCTGCACCCGGGTGGATGTGCTGCCCTTGTTTTTGGGGGCCGGTGGCCATGTGCGCAAAGACCTACCGGAATTGCTGAGTCAAATGAGGCAACAACACCCCGGCGTGTTGTGGCAATTGCGCCCCGCCATTGGTGAGGTAGATAGCGTGGTGCAAGCCATGGCCGATGCCGCCCTGGCCGGACTTGACCGGACTGTCGAGATAACGCCATGAACCTCCACCAGTTTCGTTTTGTGCAAGAAGCAGTTCGCCAAAAACTCAATTTGACAGAAACCGCCAAGGCTTTGCACACCTCCCAGCCCGGCATTTCCAAAGCCATTTTGGAACTGGAAGGCGAATTGGGCGTGGACATTTTTGTTCGCCACGGCAAGCGGCTGCGCCGCGTGACCGAACCTGGTCAGGAAGTACTCAAGGCCATCGAAGTCATCATGCGCGAGGTGAACAACCTCAAACGCATCGGTCACGAGTTTTCGCAGCAAGACGCGGGCACACTGTCCATCGCCACCACCCACAACCAAGCACGTTATGTGCTGCCCGGCCCCATTGCCCAGTTGCGAAAGAAGTATCCCAAGGTCAACGTCAGCTTGCACCAAGGCACGCCCGAGCAGGTAGCGAAAATGTTGCTTGAAGACGTGGCCGAGGTGGGTTTAGCCACCGAGTCTTTATCCAACTATGAAGACCTCGTCACCTTACCCTGCTACGAGTGGCACCACGTGGTGGTGGTGCCTACCGGTCACCATCTCGCTCAAGTGGAACGCTTGACGCTGTCGCAACTGGCGCGAGAGCCGCTCATCTCCTACCACCCGTCTTTCGCCGGGCGCAGCCGCATTGACCAAACCTTTGCCGCACACAAACTCAAAACCAATGTGGTGCTCGAAGCGATCGATGCCGATGTGATCAAAACCTATGTGCGTTTGGGGTTGGGTGTGGGCATCGTGTCGGAAATGGCGGTGCAGGAAGACCCGCCAGGCGGCGACTTGGTGGCCCGGCCAGCGGGGCATTTGTTCGGCCCCAATGTGGCGCGGCTGGCTTTCAAACGTGGTGCCTATTTGCGCAGTTTTGTTTACGCTTTTGCGCAGTTGGTTGCACCGCGCCTGAGCCGCTCTCTCATAGAACAAACGCTGGCCGGACAAAACCCCAGCGCTGATGAATCGCTGTGAATGAATCGCTCTGAACATACGCCATGGACACACCTCTTCAACTCACCTGATTAGCGACAAACCTCAGCTGCACGAATGAACCTGGCGTTGCGAGGGGTAGTGAGGCAAGCGGCCCGCAAGAGGCGGGGCAAGATGGAGCTGAGATTGAAGCGGCGATTGAACCTGTACTGTGCTTCGGCGAG
>JBJTHI010000313.1:0-5853 GCA_046094425.1 Burkholderiales bacterium
TGTTGTTGCTGTGCAAATCAATCCCCGCGTAAAGTTCCATGTCGGCCTCCTTGGGTTAGGTTTCCATCGTCTGAATCGCAATCCAAACGATAGACCCCTCAATGGAGGCCGACTCACGGGTAGATGTTTATCAGGTCTTGCCCGAGTGGGGCGTGTTGGATGCCGACGTGCACTGGGTCACACCACCACGCGCGGCCGATTCGCCCCTGCCGCGTCGCTTGCGGGTGTTGCAACAACATTTGGCGACAGCGCTGCGCGATGTCAGTTGGAATCACGCACCACCAACGCCACACCGAACACCGTCAGCACCATACCGAGCAACATCAGCAGGGTGAACGACTCGCCAAAAATCAACCACGCCATGGCAGCGGTGGTGGGTGGCACCAGGTAGAGCAAGCTGGTGACACGGGTGGCGGCACCGCGCTGAATCAAGAGGTAGAGCAAGGAACTGCCACCCAAGGTCAGCACCAACACCGACCAGGCCATGGCACCCCAAAATTCCGGGTGGGCGTTTATCACCTGGCCTTGAACCACCGTCTCATACCAAGCCCAGGGCAAACTCACCGCCAGCGCGGCCATCAGTTGCACGGCGTTGGCGCTGCGCACATCACAAGGCGCGACATGCCGTTTTTGATAAAGCGTGCCCACGGTGATGCTGAACAAAGCCACCAGCGCCAGGCTCAGGTTCAGCACACTGAGTTCACCCGCGCCCAGCTTGCGCCAAACGACCAAAAACAAACCCAGGAGGCCCAAGAACAAACCGGCCCATTGCCTGGCGCTGACGCCCTCCCTGCCTCCTTGTTGCTGGTTCGATGAGAGCGAACTCATCCAAAGCGCCGTCAGCACCGGCTGCAAACCCACCAACAAAGCGATGGTGCCCGCGCCCATGCCCGCTTTCACGGCCGCCCACACCCCGCCCAAATAGCCAGCATGCATCAATGCACCCGCCACAGCCAAATGTCCCCACTGCGCGCGACCACGGGGCCAAGCCACATCGGCCAGAGCTATCCACAACCCAAAACACAGGATGGACAAGGCATAACGAATGGTTAAGAAACTGCCCGGGGGTGCATGCGGCATGCCAAAACGCGCCACGATGAAGCCGGTGCTCCAAATCAGCACAAACACCAGGGGCATGGCACGCAGCCAAGCGGTTTCAGCGGCGGAGTGATTCAAGGTGGTGTAGCCGCATGCAGCGCAGAAAAGATTGGCAACGTCGCTGCTGCTTACTTCGCATTCGCTCGAATGTCTGGCAGCGCTTTTTGCAAGTAATACACCATGGACCAAATGGTGAGCACCGCAGAGATCCAAATGAGCACCGTGCCCCACAAGCGGGTGTCAATCACGCCCAGCACCCGGCCATCAAACAACAAGAAAGGAATGGCCACCATTTGCACCATGGTTTTGACCTTGCCCAGCATGTGAACCGCCACGCTGCGGGAGGCACCAATTTGCGCCATCCACTCGCGTAGCGCAGAGATGGCAATTTCGCGGCCAATGATGATGAGGGCCACCAGAGCATGCAGCCGATTCAAATGCACCAGTACCAAAAGCGCGGCGCAGACCAAAAACTTGTCCGCCACCGGGTCTAGGAAAGCGCCGAAGGAGGAGGTCATGTTCAGCTTGCGGGCTAGATAACCGTCGGCCCAGTCGGTGAGCGCCACCACCACAAACAGCACCGTGGCCAGCAAGTTTTGCATGGAGGGCGACATTTGCAGATAAAACACGCCCACCACCAAGGGAATGGCAACAATGCGCGCCCAGGTGAGCAAGGTGGGGAGGTTGAAGAACATGGGCTGATTGTGCCGCGATAAAAAGAAAGTCAATCCAAACTGCGCGGTTTGAATTTGCGCTCGTCATTGAACAAAAAGGTTTCGTTGAACTTCCAGGGTTTGGGCAGGCGGCTCACATCGCCGAAAGGCGCTGCGCGGCGCAGAGCGGCGATGGCCAGGTCGGTGGTATCGGGTGCTTGGCCCGGGTAACGCATGACCTCGATGCGGCGAATGCTGCCGTTGGCGTTGAGTTCCACCGTGATCACCGGAATGGCCAGCAACACCTCCGGCGGGGTACTGAGGTAGGTCATTTCCGGGTTGGCCGCGACCAGGCGTTGGCCAGCCTGTTGAGGAAACTCTGCCCAGTTGCGGGAGGCGGTCGGCGCTGGCAAGCTCGCGGAGGACGTTGGCGTTGCCTGAGGCGCGGCAGGTGGTGTTGCTTCTCCCACCGAAGGCCGGGGCGGCTGCGCCACAGGCGGTGGCTCGCGCTGCGGCACGGAAGACGAACAAGCCGCCAAGGACAAAGCCAACAGGCGCGCGCCGTCATGCGCCAGACGTTCTCGAAAGCGCATAACAAGATGACTAATGAAGCGCACGGTAAATCTCCTCGGCCAGTTTTTTTGAAATGCCTTCGACGGTTTGCAGGTCTTGAACGCCGGCGTCCACCACCCCACGCACGCCGCCAAAACGTTGCAGCAGTTTGGCACGCTTGCGCGGGCCAATACCCGCGATGTCTTCCAACTTGCTGCCGCCCGTGCGCACACTGGCCCGTTTGGCCCGCATGCCGGTGATGGCAAAACGGTGGGCTTCGTCTCGAATTTGTGCCACCAACATCAAGGCAGCAGAGTCATGGGCCAGGGTCACTTTGGGCCGTCCATCGGCAAACACCAACTCTTCCAGGCCTACCTTGCGGCCCTCGCCTTTTTCAACGCCCACGATCAGTGACACATCCAGCCCCAGCTCTTCAAACACCTCGCGGGCGCTCCTGACTTGGCCTTTGCCGCCGTCAATCAGCACCAGGTCGGGGAGCCTGGAACTACGAGAGGCGGGTGGAGCCGTGGTTGCAACATCGGCTTCACCTGACTCCGCCAAAGCAGCCGCCAATTTGCTATAGCGGCGGGTCAGCACCTGACGCATGGCGGCGTAGTCGTCACCGCCTTCTATGCCTTCAATGTTGTAGCGGCGGTACTGGGCACTTTGCATTTGGTGGTTCTCAAACACCACACAACTGGCTTGGGTGGCTTCACCGGCGGTGTGGCTGATGTCGAAACACTCAATGCGCAAGGCGCCTGGTTGCTGCACATCCAGGCCCAGCGTCTCGACCAAAGCGCGGGTACGTGCTTGTTGCGAGCCTTCTTCGGCCAGCAACTGCGCCAGTTTGATTTCGGCGCCACGCTGGCACATCTCTAGCCACGCGCGGCGCACATCGCGGGGCTGGGTTTGCACGCTGACTTTGACAGCGCTTTGCTCAGAAAGCACCCGTACCAAATCGTCCTCCACCGCGTGGCTGAGGATGAGTAAGGGCGGCACGTCTCTACCCAAATAGTGTTGCGCCAGAAATGCTTCCAGCACCTGGCGGGCCAAGTCGTCCGTCGCGTCCCCTGCTTCTTCAACATGCACCGGAAAGTAAGGCCTGTCGCCCAAATGCCGACCACCACGCACCATGGCCAGGTTCACGCAAGCGCGGCCCCCTTGCACTTTCACGGCCAGGATGTCGGCGTCTTTCACGCGGTAGCTGCTGTTGTCTTCCACGGTTTGTTGGTGCAACACCTTGGACAAAGCACTCACTTGATTGCGGATTTCCGCCGCTTGTTCAAACCGCAGCGCATCCGCATGCGCCATCATTTGTGCCTGCAGGTTGTCGAGCAAAGTTTGTTGTTCACCCAGCAAAAATTGTTCGGCACTGGCCACGTCGCGGGCATAGTCTGGCGCGCTGATGTGGCCCACACAGGGGCCAGAGCAACGTTTAATTTGATAGAGCAAACAGGGCCGCGTGCGGTTGCTGAACACGGTGTCTTCGCAGGTGCGCAAACGAAACACTTTTTGCAGCAGTTGAACCGACTCCTTCACCGCCCAGGCGCTCGGGTAGGGGCCAAAGTAGCGGTGTTTGGCGTCCACCGCACCCCGGTAATACACCATGCGGGAGAACTGACTGGCGTGGATTTTTTCTTCGGCAAGCGCGACGTTGCCCGTGCCAGTGAGCTTCAGGTAGGGGTAACTCTTGTCGTCGCGGAACAATATGTTGTAGCGCGGGTTCAAGGTTTTGATGAGGTTGTTTTCCAGCACCAAAGCCTCGGCCTCGGAGCGCACCACCGTGGTCTCCAGGCGAACAATTTTGCTGACCATGTGGCCGGTGCGTGTGCCACCATGGTTTTTCTGGAAATAACTGGAAACGCGCTTCTTTAAGTCGCGCGCCTTGCCCACATAAAGCAAGGCATCGTTCGCGTCGAAGTAACGATAGACACCAGGTAACTGAGGCAAGGCAGCCACGTCGGCCAGCAGTTGCTGGCGACGTGGATCTTCTTTACTCGCTTCTGTGTTCATCTCTGACATGTCCTGATTTTGCCGTCCCAGATAATTCCCGCATGGCAACCGGGCAGCGAACACCAGACCATCGCCGTTGGGAGATTTTTTGCCGAGTCATCGATAACTTCGGTGACATCGGCGGTTGCTGGCGTTTGAGCTGCGATCTGGCGGCGCGCGGGCAGTCAGTGCGATTGTGGGTGGACGATGCGTCCGCCCTGTCTTGGATGGCACCGCGAGGCGCTCCCGGGGTGGAGGTGAGAGCCTGGCCCGTAGAAAAAAATAGTTGGCCGCACGGTGTGGGTCATGTGGTCATCGAGGCCTTCGGCTGCGATTTGCCCACCGCGTTGTTGCAGCATATGGCCGCTCAGAACAAGCCGCCTGTGTGGGTCAACCTGGAATACCTGAGTGCGGAAAACTATGTCGAGCGCTGCCACAGGCTGCCCTCCCCACAACAGACCGGCCCCGCCGCAGGGCTGGTGAAGCATTTTTTTTACCCCGGTTTCACCGCAGCCACGGGTGGTTTGTTGCGCGAAAACTCATTGCTCGACAGGCAAGCCCATTTCAACAAAAACCTTTGGCTAGCTACCCATGGCATTCCCACCGAACCCGGTCATCGTTTGGTCAGTCTGTTCGCCTACGACAACCCCGCCCTGCCCGACTTACTGCGCTTTTTGTCCCAACAACCCACCCGTTTGGTCGTGACCGCGGGCCGTCACGCGGCGCGTGTGGCGCAGTGGTTTGCGGCGCACGGGCAACAACACCCGTTGCTCCAAGCCCACTGGCTGCCGCATCTGACACAAACCGACTACGACCAATTGCTCTGGGCCTGCGACTGGAATGTGGTTCGTGGCGAAGATTCTTTCGTGCGTGCTCAATGGGCGGCACGACCCTTTTTATGGCAGATCTACCCCCAGCAGGACGGTGCCCACCATCTCAAGTTGTCGGCATTCCTGGAGCTATTCCTCGCTACCTCAGGCTCTGCGCTTCGTGATTGGGTTTCTACGTTGCACCAGGTTTGGAATGGGTTGCTGCCCGCATCGGCATGGCCACAAAGTAGTGCCGAGACAGAGGCAACTTGGGCCCAGCACAGCCGACATTGGCATGAGCAACTTGGTCAACAAGACGACCTGAGCACCCAGCTCATGCGATTTGTTGCAAGGCAGGCCGTGGCTACGTGACCAGAACACCGCTAAAATCAGCAGCTTTGCGCCACAGGCCAGCGGCTGCGGCGCTCCCACCACGGAAATTGTTATGAAGATTGCTCAAGAAATTCGCGCCGGCAACGTCATCATGCACAACGCCGCACCTATGGTCGTCCTGAGAACTGAATACAGCCGCGGAGGCCGCAACTCTGCCACCGTGCGCATGAAGCTCAAGAGCTTGCTGAACAACTCTGGCACTGAAGTCGTCTTCAAAGCGGACGACAAAATGGACCAGATCATTCTCGACAAAAAAGAGTGCACCTATTCTTACTTCGCCGACCCCATGTACGCCTTCATGGACGCGGACTACAACCAGTTTGAAGTCGAAGCCGAAAACATGGGCGACGCCATCC
>JBJTHI010000314.1:0-22937 GCA_046094425.1 Burkholderiales bacterium
TACCTCGCCGAAGCACAGTACAGGTTCAATCGCCGCTTCAATCTCAGCTCCATCTTGCCCCGCCTCTTGCGGGCCGCTTGCCTCACTACCCCTCGCAACGCCAGGTTCATTCGTGCAGCTGAGGTTTGTCGCTAATCAGGCAAACGCATGCCAGGAGAATGCCGACATCACCACGGTGATGACCAGCACGTGGTTCAGGAGCGAATGACCTTGGATGAGGGTGACATGGGTTTTGAGCACGTGCAGCACCAAAAGATGCCAAAGGTAGATGCCGTAGCTGATCTCGCCCAGGTAGCGTAGGGGCGACAACAGGCGAAGCGAGGCCCAAGGGAAACAAATCGCGGCAGCTACCAGAGCGGTCATGCCCAGAGTGAGCAAAGGGCGCCATAGAACAATCATGGCGCTGCGATCCCAGCAGCTGTAACTCACGAGCAAGTTCAACGATGCAGCAAGCATCACCCCGCTCAGTAGCGACCATGCCGCGAAGTTTCGCCAGCCTACAGTAAGCCAAGGGTAGAGCAGGCCCTCCCGGCGTTTCAATACCACGGCCAGAAACATGCCGCAGGCGAACTGGTCGATAACGCCAGGTAACTGCGTTGCGGCCACCAATTGATGATGGACAGTGACGCCTGCCGCACCAGGCACCGAGATCAACGTGGTGATGTAGCGGTAACACAGCGCAACCATGACCGCGATGGTCAAGCCCAGGAGGGGCCGTGTCTTGGCGATCCAAGGCGTGATCACCAATACCAGCAGATAAAACTGCACTTCCAGCGCGACAGACCAAGTGACGCCGTTGATGGAGCCAAACGTTCCAGGGTGCAGGTTGTGTACGAAAAACACATGGCTCAAGATGTGTATCAACAAGACATTGATCGGAACCAACAACATGCCGGGTTGCACCAGAAACAGAAAAACCAAACTGGTGAGGGCATACAGCGGCACGATGCGCCAAAAGCGCCTGCGAGCAAATTCTTGTCTAAAACCTGTGCCTTGCTTCGAGTGTGCGTGCAGCGCAGACCAAGCTATGACAAAACCACTGATCACGAAGAACAAGTCCACGCCAATCCAACCACGGTGAAGCACGCGCCAAATGCCACTGTCTGGCGGCGTGTTCTGCCAGTTACCCAGCGCGATGACGTGGTAAACCAGAACCAATAGCGCGGCCACTGCGCGCAGCATGTCAATCGCGGGAAAACTTGCAGATCGGGCAGCAGCCTGACTCGCAGGTAGTGATGCGCCTTGTTGTTTCGCAGGAGCCGTTGACGGTTGCGGCGGCAACGCAGGTGCCCGCGAGGCGTTATCAAACATGGGGGGTGTCCATGAATTCAGGTAAGCCGCTGCATGGATGTAGATCCACGGCCCGATTGCAACTGGCACGGTATTGTCATCTTTGCGGGGCTGAAATTCGCTGGCTCATTCAATGGCACGCCTTGCCTTCGCAAGCGCCGCCCAAAACCGCACATCCTGCGTGGTGCTGAAATTGATACGCATCAGCGTGGTGGGGCGCTGGTTGGCGTGGAAGATGCTGCCCGGAGCGAGCAACCAGCCTTCATCCAGCATGGCGTGTGCCAGGCGTTCGGTATCCACGCCCACATCCACCCAGCCAAATAATCCACGCGGGGTGGCTTTGAATTCGCAGCCGTTTGCAAGTGCGAGCTTCACGCTGCGTGAACGGGCTGCGTCCAGCCTTTGATTCACCCGGTCGGCGTGGCGACGCAGCAGGCCATGCTCCAAACAATAGGCCAATGCTTGTTCGGTCAGGCTGGGTGTGGTCAGGGTGGTGAGCAGTTTGGTGTCAATGAAGCGGTCCACCAAATGCGCAGGTGCCGCGATGTAGCCCACGCGCCAGTTGGGCACCAGGATTTTGGAAAAGCCTGAGACATAAATCGTTCGTTGCAGCCCATCGAGTGCGCTTAAACGCGGCAAGTGTGCAGGAGCCAGGTAACAATAGCTGTCGTCTTCCAAGATGTGCAAATCGTGTTTGTTGGCCAGTTGCAGCAAATGGTGTGCGTTTTGCATGCTGAGGCAACTGCCGGTGGGGTTGTGCAGCACCGAGACGGTGATGTAAAGCCGTGGCCGCTCTTGCGGCGCTTGCGCTTCGATCAAGCATTCCATCACGGCCAGATCCGGGCCGGTCTCTCCACGCGGAACAGGCAACACACGAAGGCCCAGGGCCGCAAGGCGTGCGAACTCCACGGGCCAACCGGGTTCGTCCACCAACACGGTGTCGCCCGCTCGCAGCAAGGTGCGTGTCACCACGTCCAGGGCTTGGGTGGCGCCCAAGGTGGTGACGATTTGTTCGGGCGCGGCGGTGATGCCGAAGTCCTGGACCTTGCGAGAAAGCGCCAATCGCAACCGGGGGTCGCCTGCGGACTCGCCGTATTGCAGGGTCAGCGGCGCCAGCGCGGCACCGCTGCTGACGCGTTTTAAGGCGCTGCTGAGCATGCTGACGTCCGACCAATCGGCCGGCAAGGTGCCCAAGCCCGGCATAGGCAGGCTGCCGGGCGGCTGGAACATGCCGCGCATCAGGCTCGTGGCACTGACCACAGCCCGTGGCCTGGGTGCGGTCGGTGTGACTGCTTGCGCCCCTTGTGTTCTCAGCTGGGTCGGCTCACGCACGAAAAAGCCGCGTTGTTTGCGGGCCTCGACCAAGCCCTGGGCCAGCAATTGGTCGTAAGCCGCCACCACGGTACTGGCACTGACCTGTTGCCGCCGTGCGCACTCGCGCACCGACGGCAGTCGGCTACCAGGGGCCAACAAATGCTGGCGGATTTGTTCAGCAAAGCGGCGTGCGAGTTGTTCGGTCAGTGTGGTGTCCGCCCCGCGTGTCAATGCGTGAGAAGGCAACGCGGACCTCGTGGCGGGTGTCAGCGCACGGGCGGGTTTTGCGGTGGTGCGTTGGCTGGTGGCCTTGTTTGGCGTGGTGGGCATGGGCGCTGTGTTTCTCAAGTTGGCAGTACAGATCAATCAATGTGTTGCTTATCTGTACTGTTTCTGTATTGATCTTGCCGCCTACACTGCCAGGATGTCAAGCCAAGAACTCTCCGCCTTGCTGGTGCTGGCCACCGCCATGAGCTTCACGCCGGGGCCCAACACCATGCTGTCCACCACCTTGGCAGCGCAATGGGGCTTGCGTCGCACCTGGGCCTTTTTGTTCGCGGTGCCCGTGGGTTGGACGTTGTTGATGCTGGCTTGCGCGTTCGGCTTGGGCACCTTGCTCACGACCTTGCCTGTATTGCGTTCGGCCGTGCGTTGGCTGGGTTTGTCGGTGTTGTTTTGGCTGGCGTGGAAGTTGTGGCGGACCAGGCCGCAGCCGGGGCTGGGGCAAACGACGTCGAACTTGCATGTGGGTTTTGTTCAAGGGGTGTTGCTGCAGTTCGTCAACATCAAGGCCTGGACCCTGGCCTTGGCATTGACGGCGGGTTGGGTCACGCCGAGCACCGCGGGGGTTGCAGAGCAGTTTTCGCAGCGCTTGGGCCTGGTGCTCGTGGTGATGGCCTTGTTCGCTTTCTTCAGCAACCTGACCTATGCGCTGATCGGCGCGTCGCTGCGCTCTTGGCTGCAGCAAGGACAGCGCTTGTTGAGTTTCAACCGCGGCATGGCGCTGCTGTTGGCCGCCACGGCGCTGTGGATGGGGTGGACATCATGAGCGGCAACACAGGCGCGGTGGTGCAAACGCACAACGAGACACGCGGCCTGTGGTTGGGCTTGCTCGGTGTGGTCATCTTTGCAATGACCTTGCCCATGACACGTTTGGCCGTCGGCCCTGTCCTGGACCCACAGTTGCCACCGTTTTTTGTGACCGCGGGCCGTGCCGCCGTGGCCGCTTTGCTCAGCATCGCCTATTTGTGGTTCACGGGGGCCCCCGCTTTGGCCAGGCGGCACTGGCCGGCCTTGGCCGTTTGTTCGGCAGGCACCGTGGTGGGATTTCCGCTGTTTCTTGCTTTGGCGCTGCGTCAGGTGGACGCCATGCATGCGGCTGTCGTCACCGGTGTGTTGCCCCTGGGAACAGCCATCGCAGCCGTCCTGTACTTTCGCCAGCGGCCTTCTAAGGCTTTTTGGTTGTGCGCGGTGTTGGGGTGCGTTTTGGTACTGGGTTTTGCCATGCACCAAGGGGGAGGGCATTGGCAATTGGCAGACGGATTTTTGTTGTTGTCCGTGGCCTGTGCGTCGATCGGCTACGTGGCCGGCGCGCGGATTTCTTCGCAAGTCCCGGCTGAACAAGTGATCTGCTGGGTGCTGGTAGCGAGCCTTCCATTGACCGCACCAGCCATGTGGGCGACCTGGCCCGACCTCGCGGCGACTCCCGTGCGCTGGACTGCCTGGGGTGGCTTCGCCTATGTCACGGTGTTTTCGATGTGGCTCGGCTTTTTTGCTTGGTACCGCGGATTGGCCCTTGGCGGCACCGTTCGGGTCAGCCAGGTGCAATTGGTGCAGCCGTTTTTGGCGCTGTTGTTTGCGGTTCCGGTATTGGGCGAACATTTGGACGCCACGACGGTGCTGTTCTCGTTGGCCGTCATCGCCACAGTTTTCATCGGCAAAAAAATGCCCGTCCATCGCTGATCCACCATGCTGACTCTTGACGCCTTGTTGGCCATTGCCTTGTTCTCATTTGTTTCGTCCATCACACCAGGGCCGAACAACCTGATGCTGCTGGCTTCCGGTGTCAACCACGGCATTCGCGCATCGATGCCTCACTTGATGGGCGTGAACCTGGGTTTTCTGGTGCTGCTCTTGGCGGTTGGTTTTGGTTTGGGTGCGGTGTTTGCTGTTTACCCGGTGGTCTATACCTTGATGAAGTGGCTGGGAATCGCCTACTTGCTCTATTTGGTTTATGCCATTGCCGGTTCGAGCGCGCCAAGTGGGGCCCAGGTTGGATCCAAGCCCATCGGATTTTGGGCTGCAGCGGCGTTTCAGTGGGTCAACCCCAAGGCCTGGATCATGGCCGTGAGCGTATTCAGCAGCTACCTGCCGCCCGACCACAGCCTGCTTGCCGCGCTGTGGGTGGCCGTGCTGTTCGCCTTCATCAACGCCCCCTGCATTGCGGCGTGGGCTGTTTTTGGTGCGACGCTGCGTGATCGTTTGCGCAGCCCTCGGGTTCTGCGCATCTTCAATTGCGGCATGGCGGCGCTGTTGTTCGTTTCGTTGATTCCATTGCTCAGGACTGCCTGAAATCAGTCGTTTTTTTAGGAGTAGCGATAGCTATGAATCCCCACCAGATCAGTGTTGCGCAAGCTTTGAGCCAGCTGCCCTCGTCGCCCACACCGAAGTACCCTCAAGGTGCACCGTTTGTGCAAATGCTGAGCCACGGCTCCATGACCGTCGAGCTGTACCGCCCACAAGGGCAAGACCAACAAACACCTCACGCACAAGACGAGTTGTATGTGGTGGTGGCAGGGCGGGGCGAGTTTTTCTGTGCAGGCGAAACACAGGATTTCGGCCCCGGCGACTGCCTGTTTGTTCCTGCGGGTGTTGAACACCGCTTCACGCGTTTTGACGAGGACTTCATCACCTGGGTCATTTTTTATGGCCCACAAGGCGGTGAAACCGACACCACTTCATTGATCAATTCACCTTCGACTTGAGCATTCCATGAGCACTTCCTCCAGCCCCTTCACCCAAGCCCGCCGCGCCGCGCGAATGAATCCGTCCATCATTCGCGAGATTCTCAAAGTCACTGAGAGGCCCGGCATCATTTCCTTGGCCGGGGGCTTGCCATCGCCTGACACCTTTCCGGTGGAGGCCATGCGCGACGCCTGCGCACGCGTGTTGCGTGATACGCCGCGTGAGGCCCTGCAGTATGCGGCCAGTGAAGGTCATGTGCCGCTGCGTGAATGGGTGGCCAACCACTTGCTGAGCCAGGGCATGCGAGTGGATGCAGCTCAGGTGCTGATCACCACAGGCTCTCAGCAGGGCCTGGACCTTGTCGGCAAGGTGCTGATCGATGCGGGAAGCCCAGTTGCCGTCGAAACCCCGACCTATCTCGGCGCGCTGCAAGCCTTCGCACCCTATGAACCCGAGTTTGTCGCTGTTGCCAGCGACGATGAAGGCCCACTGCCCGACGTTTTGCATCAAGCCCAAGGGGCACGTTTCTTTTATGCCATTCCCAACTTTCAAAACCCCACCGGCCGGTGTTTGACTGAAACCCGCCGCGCGGCTTTGATCGCGCAAGCGCAGAAGTTGAATTTACCCGTGGTGGAAGACAACCCCTATGGCGATTTGTGGTTCGACCAAGCGCCACCACCTTCCTTGGCTTCGCGCTGGTCCGAGGGCGCGGTTTATTTGGGCTCCTTTTCCAAAGTGCTGGCACCCGGTTTGCGCTTGGGTTATGTGGTCGCTCCAAAGGCCTTGATGCCCAAACTGCTGCAAGCCAAACAGGCTGCCGACTTGCACACCCCGGGCTTTAACCAACGTGTGGTGCACGAGGTGATCAAGGACAGCTTCTTAGACCATCATGTGCCGACAGTTCGTGCCCAGTACAAAGAGCGCCGCGACGCCATGCGGCTTGCGCTGGAGCAACACATGCCGCCAGGTTGCCGTTGGGTGGTGCCCTCAGGTGGCATGTTCTTCTGGGTGCAGTTGCCCGACCATGTCGACGCGATGGCCCTGCTGCCCCAGGCTGTTGAGTTGGGCATGGCCTTTGTGCCGGGTGAAGCGTTCTACGCTGCTGCCCCAGCTCACAATACTTTGCGTCTGAGTTTTGTCACGGTGGACGCAGCGCGCATCGCCCAAGGTGTGGCACTGCTGGCCCAAGCCTTGGCTGGTGTTTCGGAGAAAAGCGCATGAGCAAGACCTTTGTCTTTCACCAAGTCGACGTATTCACCGACACCCCCCTGTTCGGAAATCCATTGGCGGTGGTGGTCGGCGCGGATCATCTGAGCGACGATCAAATGGCCCGCTTTGCGAAGTGGACCAACCTCTCGGAAACCACCTTTTTGCTGCGTCCCACCCAGCCTGAGGCCGACTACAGGGTCCGCATCTTCACCCCGGACACCGAGTTTCCCTTTGCCGGCCACCCCACCTTGGGCAGTTGCCACGTGTGGTTGGCGCAAGGCGGGCAACCCAAAGCGCAACACGTCCTCCAGGAGTGTGGAATCGGTTTGGTGCGTGTTCGCCGCGGCGGCGGGCGTTTGGCCTTTTCCGCGCCCAAGCCTTTGCGTTCAGGGGCCGTTGAGGCAGAACTGCTGGCGCACATCGCCCGCGTTTTACGCATTGAGCCCGGCGCCATCGTCGATTCGCAGTGGGTAGACAACGGCCCGGGCTGGGTGGCCGTCATGCTCGGCTCACGCGAAGAGGTGTTGAAGCTGGAGCCCGACTATGCGTCCTTCAACGGGTTGCAACTGGGCGTGATTGCGCCGTGGCGCGATGCCGATGCGGATGCGCAGTTTGAAGTGCGGGCTTTCATGTCCACCGTGGGCTCACCCGAAGACCCCGTCACCGGCAGCCTCAACGCCAGTTTGGCGCAGTGGCTCATCGGCAGTGGCCGCGCGCCGCGTTCCTATGTGGCCAGCCAAGGCACAGTATTGGGCCGCCGGGGGCGTGTACACATCGAACAGGTCGGCGACACCGTGTGGGTGGGCGGCCATGTGGCGGCCTGTATCGAGGGTCAACTCCGCCTTTGAGCGGTGTTGTGCACTCTTCAGAAGGCAAAGCGAGCGGCAGTGCAATGAGCCATGAACACATCGGTCGATCCGACACCATGAACACCACGACCCTGGATCACCTGGTCATCGCGGCCAGCAGTTTGGCGCAAGGGGTGCAGTGGTGCGAGGTCACGCTGTGTATCACGCCCGGGCCCGGGGGCAGCCATGTGAAGATGGGCACCCACAATCGTTTGTTCTCTATTGCCGGGCCGCACTCACCCGGTGTGTACGCTGAAATCATTGCCATCGACCCGGCTGCTTCCGCACCACAGCGGCGGCGTTGGTTCGGTTTGGACGAGCCAGCCGTGCAAGCAGCGTTGCTAGTCTTACTGTGTCAGTAAATTGCCCCTGCGTGAGCCCCTCTGAGAGTCGCAATCTAGGCGCAAAGCACAGCCGGGTTGTACACCCGGCGAGCATTTGCAACGACGAGTGCGGCTCTCAGAGGGGCTTACCCTGCGGGCCGGTAGGCCAAGCCACGCTGGGCGTTGTAGCAGCCCTTGCCCGGGCATCACCCCGGGCGGCGGACTGCGCCTAGCCCAGCGCGGCTTGGCCTACCGGCGCAGGGGCAATTTACTGACACAGTAAGACTAGAGCAGCCGCAACTTGTGCACGCCGTGGTTCGCACCGCCAACTTGGAACGAGACTTGTCTACCTGGCGCGCACTCGGCAATGAGCCGGGCCCCGTGGTGAACATGAGCCGCATGACGCCTGCCGGTGAATTGCACTGGCGTTTGACGGTGCCCGACAGCGGACAACTGGTAGAAAACGGTTGCCTCCCTACGCTCATCGAATGGCCTGACGGTTCACCCGGTTGGCGTCTGCCCGAAAGTGGTGTTGAACTGCTGCAACTCAAACTGCTCGCACCCACCGCCAGTCACCTACCAGCCGCGTACGACTCGATTGGTTGGCGAGGGTTAGAGGTCGAATCCACCACGTCCTGCGCTGGGCACCGTTGGTGCGCGCGCTTGAATACACCGAACGGTGCAGTGTCCTTGCTCAGTCTTCCCACAGTTTAGGGATAGCCCTGTCGCATCTCGCGCCTATAGTTCCGCCACGCCGACCCTCGATCGGCTATGGAGGCTAACCATGACCACTCCCAACCAAGCCTTGTTGGAGGCCGAACGTGAGGCTGTGCGGCAACGGCGCGCCCATGTGCTGGGCGAGCCAGCGGCTGCCCACTCAGATGAGTTGAAGTTGCCGAAAGTGGGCCTGGCGTTGTCCGGCGGCGGTGTGCGCAGCGCCACCTTCGCCTTGGGTTTGTTGCGCGGCTTGGCGCAGAGCAAAACCTCGGCTCATCCACCATCGGCAAAACCGAGTTTGGTGAGCGATGGTTTGCTCGGGCGCATTGACTACCTCTCCAGCGTTTCTGGCGGTGGCTACACCGCAGGCATGTGGGGGCGGTTGGTGCAAATGCTGGGTCTGAGGCAGGCGCAAGCGCAGTTGGCCCAGAGCGACTCCCCCACTTTACTCTGGTTGCGTCGTTATGGCCGCTACCTCACGCCCGCAGGCTCGCGCGACATTGGCATGGCAGTCGTCACCTATTTGCGTGCGCTGCTGGCGATTCACTTTGAGTTCATGTTTGCCTGTTTGTTGTTGGGTTTGGTGGTGACTGCCCCCCATGTGTGGCAACACACCACCCAGGTGCTGAAGGTGCAGGGTTGGGAGGTGTGGCTCACGCCTTGGTGGACAGCCGCAGCCTTGTTGTGGTTGACCTGCGCCCCGGGTCTGATCACAGGCTACTGGGCTGCGCGGGACGGCCCGGATGCATCGGTTGCATCGACCACTTCAGTCACCAAAAAAAGCGTTCCAGTTCGTGACGTGCTCTTGGTGATCGTGGTGGCCGCGCTGGCTTTCATGTTGCTGCGCTGGGCGCATGCGAACGGGGCCTTCAATTTGCTGCACAGCGGTTTGAGTTGGCCCACGGCGGTGGCCCTTGTTTTGGTGTCTGCCGTGCTCGGGCAAGTGGCAGCCCAGGTGTGGTTGGCTACGCGCCAAGATGCCTGGAGTTTGGCCGTGGCGCGTTTGCGCAATGGCCTCACCCGCGCCCTGCGCCTGGTGACCCTGGCTGCGTTGGCGGTGGCGGGTCTGGGTGTGCTGGACTTGTGCAGTTGGTGGTTGATGCAAGAGTTCCAGGCCCAAGAAGCCTGGTTGTGGGGCGGCGCGAGCGCGGGCGGTGTGGCCCTGCTGGTGCTGCGCACCATGATGCAACCCCTGCAACAAATGGCCGCGCAAACTGGCAACCAAACCAGCCCCTGGTTGCCCCGACTGCTCAACCTGGCCAGCATCGTCGGCCTCTTTGTATTGGTGCTGTTGTGGTTAGCGCTGCTGCAATGGTTTGTATTTGAACTGGGCACCTTCGAGGTGTTTGTGGGCGTTCCGGCCTGGATGCGGGCCGCCCTTTTGCTGGGGGTGTGGTTGCTGTGGATGGCGCTCACGGCGCACAACGCCCAAATGGCCAATACCTCGTCGCTGCACAGTTTTTACCGTGCGCGTTTGACACGTGCCTACCTCGCCGTGGGCAACCCCAACCGCGCTTTGAAGGCGGCTGTGGCCGATGCGGCGCGGGCATCGCGCCGGGAAGCGAATGTGACCCAGGTGGTGGAGGGTGACGACACCAAATTGTCTCGCTACCAACCCGAGCACCATGGCGGCCCGATTCATTTGGTCAACACCTGTTTGAACCAAACCCGCGACGGGCAAAGTGGTCTCTACAACGCCGACCGCAAAGGCAGTTGTGTCACCGCGAGTTGGCGCGGCATTGAAATTGGTAAAGATGGTTTTGTGCCTGCCAGCGAATCGTTTGACGCGGGCACCTTGGGTCGTTGGGTAGCGGTCTCAGGTGCGGCGGCTTCGCCAGGGGCGGGTTCCTACACCTCACGCGGCTTGGCCTTGCTCGTTTATTTTTTGGGTGTGCGTTTGGGTTTGTGGGTGCGCTCGCCACAAGAACAAATTCCGCTCAAGTGGTTCAGCCGTTTCGCTTGGCGTTTTCTGCCCAAACCCTGGATGCTCACCAGCGAAGCCTCGGCCACCTTTTTCGGCATGGAGCGGCCCTGGTGGTATCTCTCCGACGGCGGCCATTTTGAAAACACCGGCGTCTATGCGCTACTCAAACGCGAGCTGGATTTCATCATCTTGTCCGATGCCAGTTGTGACGCCGACTACCAGTTCGGCGACATTGAAAACCTGGTGCGCAAAGCCCGCATCGACTTCGGTGCTGAAATTGATTTCTACACCCGCGAAGAAGCCGCCGACCTCTTCAGCCTGGCCGGCACCGAGCTCACCGTGGTCTCGCCCGAAGACATGGCCAACAACCACTCTTGCCGAGGCGTGCTCTTGGCGCGCATTCGCTACCGCTCGCGTGTGGACGAGGCTACTGGTCGCATGGTGCAACCCGAGGGCACCCTCTTGGTCGTCAAGCCCAATTTGCACGACGAGTTGAATGTGGACGTACTGGCTTATGCGCGCAAGAACACCAGCTTTCCACACGAGTCCACGGGCGACCAGTCTTTCGATGAAGCGCAATGGGAGAGCTACCACCGCCTCGGGGAAGACTTTGGCCGTGCCATGCACGATGCTTGGCTCGCACAACTGCCGGGCTGGAAAAAGCCGGCTCGGCATGCGCTGAAAGTGGCAGCGCGCTTACGCTACGCGACCGACTCCACCGACACCGCCAAAGCCAGCACCGAACCCCTGTGGCGGCGCTCGGCCCGCGCCACCGCCATAGGCACCACCTTGGGCTTGGGCGCATCGGGCACGCTGCTCTTGTCGCTGTGGCAGGTACACGATCAATTGCAGCGCAGGCAGGCCGATGAACAAACGGAAGTGCGGCAAATGCTGCTCGACACCAGCAAAGGCCTGCAAGGCCTGGACGGATCTTGCCCCAACCTGCCCGACCATGTGGTGGCGCAAACCTCACGGCTGCTTGATTTGCGCGGCTCGCCCACGCTGAGGCCGCTGGAGAAGGGCGGGGTCGATCTCATCACCGCCCGTTTGAGTCGTGAATGTTTCAAACCCGCCGCTGCGGGGGGTGAATGCCTGGCCGCTGAACAACGTTTCACCAACGACCTGTGTACCAAGCTGAACAACAACACCAACGAAAAAACCACGCTCGACTACTGGCACCCCCGCACCACACCCGAGAACCAAGCCGCCGAGGCACGCAAAACCTTGAACCACATTCAAACCCAGTTGGCGGGTTTGTTGGGCGATGGGTTGCCCAAGGTGGTGACCACGGCGTCCTCCCCAACGCCCACGGGTTCTGAGCCGCAGCTGACCAATGCCGCAGGCGTGGCCGCATCGGCCCCAGCCCCAACCGTTCCTGCTGCTACTGCGCCAACGGCCTCGTTGGCAGCGACGACGCTGACCGAATCTTGCAAACGCAGCGCGGCCACCGAGCGCAGTATTTTGTATGTGCAGGTGTACGACGAAACCAGTTTGCGCGTGGCCAACCAGTGGCGTCAGGTGTTGCTTGACTTGCCCGGCGGTGTCGGCCAAGCCATTCAGTTGGCCCCAATTGAAAACGTGGTGCGCAGTGCCGAGCTGCGCCAGCAACGCCGCCCCGTGCCCTGGCCCAAACCCACCTTTTTGCTGCACGACGCGAGCAGCCGCCGCTGCGCCGAGGTGCTGGCCGGGTTTCTCAAGCCACGTTTGACGCCTTCCGTCGCCAGTGCGGCGCAGAGTTCGCCCGCTGCCAACAAAGCCACAGCCAGCAAAGAAGACGATGTGTGGATCCGCAACTTGCCCGACAGCCAACCCAACCGCCGTGTTGGTGTGATCGAACTGTGGCTACCGCCGGGCAGTTTGAGTGAAAGCAAGGTGATGACGCAGACGCTGACGGCGCAAAGCAACCAGCGTTAGCGATCAAACTCGCTGAGTTTCTTGGACGGAGCGCGCCAAGGTCTTGTTTTGTTGGCGAATTTCTTGTTGTAAAAACGAGAAATGTCGCTCGCGCACAAAAAATCTACTTCTATGCCGTACGCACTTAACTGTTGCTGCCAGTTTCGCCACTTGCTGTCGGTGGCTTGCCAAATAGGTGGCTTCTGTGGGTCTGCATGGGCCACAGCGGCAAATACTCGATCCGATGGGTCAAAGCGTTCTTGCAATTGAAGATCGGGAAATTCCAAGTACCAGTTCTCTGCGGTCTCATTCACGTGCACCTGGTTCACGTGGGCGGCATTGGCGGCATGCCGCAAAGCCCATTTGATAAACAAGTCACCAGGCTTTTTGGAATTGCGAGGACTCGTTTTGTTTTGGTACTCCGAAAGAATGCGGTAGCAATCGTCTACAACCAGAATGCCTGACTTGATCATTTCGGCGAGTTTTTCAACGCAGGCGATGACGCATTCAGGTGAAACGTCAGCGTGCGCTTCATTTGCAACCAGAAGCACGTTGGTGTCAACGACGGCGCGGGTTTTCATGCACGAAGACTTTGGCGCTCGCTGATCTTTCGTCTCATTGCGGCCATGGTTCGTGCAGTTACGTCTGCCATCTCATCACCAAAGAAATTCTCTGGCCAGTTTTCGATCTCACCATAAAGATTCAGCGTCAACGGTTCGAGATCAGTTATTCCGCCGGCCCGGTTGCAAAAGTAAACGGCGACATCTTCTGGGGGGATCGTTCCCTCCGCTACTCGACGTTGGAGTCTGGTCAAAAAGTGCTCGGAATGACTTTCAACGATCAATTGGACATTCCGAGGCTTCCCATTTTCTCTGGCTTGCACCGCACTTATAAACACATCAGCCAGTTCCGCTTGAACTTGAGGATGCAGGTGTATCTCGGGTTGTTCCATCCAGACCATAGAGTCCGGTGGCGCATAAAACGCTTCCACCAAAGCAGGTAAAACTTGGGATATACCAAATCCGACGTCGGTGAGCTTGACCTCGACTGCTCCAGGGTGGGTTTTGATGAGTACCTCAAACTCCTTGCGTCCTTTTGCCACCGGCTTGACCTCAAAGCTGCTGATGACTCCCAAGTTTTTTAGCCAAGAAGCGATGAACGAGCCGAAGTCTTGTTGTCGCTGTTTTGGGCCTCGATTGAGTTTTCTGCCATCGGCAGTCGCTGCAAGCAGCGCGGCAATTGTGGACTCTCCCTGAGCACCAACATCGGGGGGCATATCACCAGACCATTGATAAGTCCGCTCTGGGTACCTACGCAAAGGGCCTAAGTAAAAAAGACTCCCGAGCATTCTCTCGGTTTCTACAGAAAACTGAGCCAGAAAATCGGCATTTTGGTAACGCGCCAAAGTTACGTCCGAAAAACGATAAAACTTTTCTGGCGGCTCAAGAGGCCAAACCCGTCCAGTGGCTTTGACGAGTTTCAGCGGGTGTGAATCGAGAGTCACCTTGCTTGCTGCAGTACGACCGTGACTCACGCTGAGAACTACACCCCTTTCAGAACTCAGTTTGTATTCAATGCCTTCAAGCTCTGGTTGTTCTGCTTTGCCAGCACGGATGCGACTCAGCAGCGAGATGTTGTTCCCGGAATATGATTCGCCACGCTCCAAAGAATTGCGAACGGTGAACGGTGACGCAGGCTTCCAACGAAGCGAAAATTCCAGTACCGATTTCAAGTCGTGTGCGTGGATGCAGTCCGTAAATGTCCCGAGATCAATCAGCGATGATTTATCTCCAAGGTGAAGAACCCGCTTCCTGTCGGATAGAAGAGTTGTTTGTTTCAGCGCAAGTAGCAGGTGGCCCAAGCTGCTTTTGCCAGCGCTGTTTGCTCCGAAAATGACGGTGAGCGGTGCCATCCTTATGGCTCCCGTGTCTTTCCATGCCTTGAAATTCTTTATGCGCAATTCAGTCAACATTGGGTGGCCCTCAATTCGTCTGGATTGTCTAGCGGCAAAACACCAAAATAGCACTGCCGTAAAAATTTTCCCTCAGTTTCAAGTAGTCGCCTCTAGGGCGAGTAACTCCGCCACCGTCTGCTTGCGCCGAATCACCCGGTTGTTGCCGCCATCCACCAACACCTCGGCAATCAAAGGACGGCTGTTGTAGTTGGATGACATGGCCGCGCCATAGGCCCCGGTGTCGTGGAAGACCAGCAGGTCGCCGACCTCGGGGCTGGCCAGGTCGCGGTGGCTGACCACGCCTCCCTCAAGTTGGGTGAACACATCGCCCGATTCACACAACGGCCCCGCCACCACGCAAGGTCGCAGGCTGCGCTCTGCACCGTCATGTGCCACCACGCTGATATGGTGGTAACCGCCATACATGGCAGGCCGCACCAAGTCGCTGAAACCGGCGTCTACCAACACAAAGTGGTTGTTGCCCATGTTTTTCACAGCGCGTACTTCGGCGATCAATACGCCAGACTCTGCCACCAAGTAGCGGCCGGGCTCAATCTCTAGCGCCACAAAGTGACCCAGCATGGTTGCAATACGCTGGCGCGCACCGTCCCACAGGCTGTAGTAATGGGCAGTGTCTAAGCGTGATTCACCTTCGCGGTAGGGAATGGAAAGTCCCCCACCGGCCGAGATGGCTTCAATGTCATGCCCCAATGCTTTCACTTGTGTCACCAAGGCCACCATGGCATCACAAACCTGAGACAAATGCCCATAGTCCACACCCGAGCCGATGTGCATGTGGATGCCCACCAAATGCAAACC
The DNA here is from genome assembly GCA_046094425.1 of Burkholderiales bacterium. Taxonomy (GTDB): domain Bacteria; phylum Pseudomonadota; class Gammaproteobacteria; order Burkholderiales; family Burkholderiaceae_C; genus JANPCX01. The sequence goes on from JBJTHI010000314.1 coordinate 15,256, forward strand.
ATGCTGTTTCACTGCTGCCAGCGCTTGCGGTAAATCGGCATGCCAAATGCCGTGTTTGCTTTGTTCGCCGCCGGTATTGGTTTTTTGGCTGTGACCATGACCAAAACCGGGGTTGATGCGCAACCACACCCGGTGGCCGCTGGCGCGTTTTGCCGTTGCTTGGCCTAGCTGGTGCAGCATGTCGATGGAACCGGCATTCACGGGAATGCCCAGTTCCACTACGCGCGCCAGGGTAGGGCGGTCGAACAAATCGGCGGTGAACACGATGCCCGCTGCATGGTTTGAGGCTGCACCCGCGACGGTGAAACCAGCATGCAAGGCGCGTTCAATCTCACCCAAGGACACCGCATCCACCACCACACCCTGCTGCCGCATCAGCCGCAACAAATGCGTGTTCGAGCAGGCTTTCTGAGCGAAGCGAATCGTGTCGAAGGCTTTTAGCTCACTGATGCGCTGGCGGATGGTGGCGGCGTCATAAACCCACAGCGGTGTGCCATGTTCGTGTGCGAGGGCTTGAATTTGGGTGTGGGTGAAGGGGGACATGCTGCTTCCGCAAGAAAAGTTCAGCCGCCATCTTGCCTTGGGAAGAGCTTTCAGTAAATTGTTTTGTGGTGCATGATCTATTCATCGCTGATATGACGTGCAAGATGAACTTGACCCACCGCCACATCGAAGTTTTCCGCGCCCTCATGACCACGGGCAGCGTCACCGCTGCGGCGCAGTTACTTTACACCTCGCAACCCACGGTCAGCCGCGAATTGGCCCGCATGGAGCAACTCACCGGCCTGCGGCTTTTTGAGCGTGTGCGTGGTCGCCTGCGCGCGACCACCCAAGCCTTGGCACTGTTCGATGAGGTGCAGCGTTCGCACATTGGGCTGGAACGCATCCGCCAAACGGCGGCCCAACTCAAGCTGCATGGTCAGGGGGTGGTCACCGTGTTGTGTTTGCCGGTGTTTGCGCAAACGCTGCTGCCCGGCGCTTGTGCGCGTTTGATGCAGCAGCAGCCTGGGGTGTCGCTGCACATCAGCACGCAAGAGTCGCCGTTTTTGGAGCAAATGCTGGCGGCGCAAACCCACGACCTGGGCTTGACTGAACACGATCAAACCCCGCCTGGCACCCGCCAAACCCCACTCTTACAAGCCGAGGAAGTGGCGGTGTTGCCCGAGGGCCACCTGCTGGCGTCCAAAACCAAACTCAAGCTGCGCGACTTCGCGGGCCTGCCCTTTGTGAGCCTGGCGGCCAGCGATCCTTACCGCCAGCAACTGGACGCACTCTTCGCGCAACAGGGGGTGGTGCCGCTGCGGCATATTGAAACCTCCAGCGCGGCGTCGGTTTGTGCCATGGTGGCGCGGGGCCTGGGGCTGGCCATCGTCAACCCGCTCACCGCCATCGAGTACCTGGGCCGAGGCTTGGTTATTCGCCGTCTGAGCCCGGCCATTGCATTTCGTGCCAGCCTGGTGCGCCCGCTCCAGCGGCCAGGGAATGCAGCGGTGGATGCGCTGGAAGCAGCGCTGCGGGCCGAGGCCAAGGAGCGCCTCAGCCAGTTGGATCAGTCTTTGCGGTAGGCGTCGTGGCAGGCTTTGCAGTTCTGAGCCGTTTCGCCAAAGGCGGCTTTGAGCGCGTCCAAATTCCCACCCTTGGCAGCTTGCGACAGCTTGACCGCATCGCCCTGAAGTTTGGCTGCTGTCGCTTTGAACTTGTCCATCTCGGCCCACAACTCAGGTTTGGCGCGCGTGTCGCCTTTGTCTGTTCCAGGGCCATAGGCGTCGAAAGGCAGTTTGGACAAGGCCATCACCACGTCCGCATTCTCCGCTGCCGCTTTGGCATCGAAAGGCACCCGGCCGCTGGCCATGGCACCAATGCGGCCCATGTGGTTGCTCATCAAAAACATGGCCGACTTGCGGTACTTGATAGCGTCCTCAGGTTTTGCAAACTGCGCCGCCGCCGGCAGCGCTGACAACACACCAAAGCTCAAGAGAGCAGCAGAGATCCAAGTTTTCATGAACAGATCCTTTTCAGCGTATAGGGGTGGGATGAACACGGCCACAGTGGACTGCGGCGGGGCCAGTTTATGCAATATCCATGACATTGAATACCGCCGTAGCAGGGATGTGTAGTCTTCGCTGCTACACTTTTCCCATGTTCACGCACGCAATCCACAGCAAAGGGTCGGCCGACCGGGGAGCTTGGCCCTGGCGAGGTCAATCACCCGCTGCCGTCTGCTGAGCCGCTTCTTTAGCGGCTCCAACAGGGCGGCACATTGCCAGTGCCTGCCGCGCGCCTCTTCGAGAGGTAGCCCGGCTGCCTCAATCACCAGACCTTTTGAGATGACAGCCTACCCGCTGCCATCTTGGGCCGTGGAGGGCCAAACATGATTCTTGAATCTGAATTCAACGCCTTGGCATCGCAAGGCTACAACCGCATTCCGGTGATGGCGCAAGCCTTTGCCGACCTGGAAACCCCGCTGTCGCTCTACCTCAAACTCGCCTATGCCGAGGGCGCGGGTGCGCGCAGTTTTTTGCTCGAATCGGTGGTGGGGGGCGAGCGTTTTGGGCGTTACTCCTTCATCGGTTTGCCCGCCCGCACCTTGCTGCGAGCCGAGGGTTTTGGCGAGCATGCGGTGACCGAGGTGGTGACTGATGGCCAAGTCGTCGAGACCCACCGTGGCAACCCGCTGGATTTCATTGCCACGTATCAGCAACGATTTAAGGTGGCCCTGCTTGATGGCATGCCGCGGTTCTGTGGTGGTTTGGCCGGTTATTTTGGTTACGACGCGGTGCGTTACGTCGAGCACAAACTGGCGCACCCTGCCAAACCACTGCCCGACACCATAGGTACACCCGACATCTTGCTGTTGCAGTGCGAAGAGTTGGCGGTGATCGACAACCTCTCCAATCGCCTGTCCCTCATCGTTTACGCCAACCCCAGCGAAGCGCAAGCCTATGCACGGGCGCAGCAGCGTTTACTGGGACTCAAAGCCGCCTTGCAACGCAGTGTGGCGGCACCCAGTGTGGTGCCGAGCAGCCCGCAGGACGTGCAGCGCTCGTTTGCCAAAGACGACTACCTCGCAGCCGTGCTCAAAAGCAAGGACTACATTGCCGCTGGCGACATGATGCAGGTGCAAATTGGGCAGCGCCTGTCAAAAAAATACAGCCAAAGCCCCTTGAGCCTGTACCGCGCGTTGCGTTCACTCAACCCGTCGCCCTATATGTATTTCTACGACATGGGCGATTTCCAAATCGTTGGCGCTTCGCCGGAAATTTTGGTGCGCCAAGAAAAAACCCCGCAGGGTGCCAAGGTGACGATTCGCCCCTTGGCGGGCACGCGGCCACGTGGTGCCACGCCGGAATTGGACAAAGCCTTGGAATCTGAACTCAGCGCTGACCCGAAAGAACGCGCCGAACACCTCATGCTCATCGACCTGGCGCGCAACGACATCGGCCGCATTGCGCAAACCGGCAGCGTCAAGGTAACCGAGGCTTTTGTGGTGGAGCGTTACTCGCATGTGATGCACATCGTCAGCAACGTGGAAGGTTTGCTTAAAGAAGGCACTACCAATTTGGACGTGCTCAAGGCCACTTTCCCCGCAGGCACGCTCACTGGTGCGCCCAAGGTGCGGGCCATGGAAATCATTGATGAACTCGAACCCTTCAAACGAGGCATTTACGGCGGTGCCTGCGGCTACCTGAGTTTTGCCGGCGACATGGACGTGGCCATTGCCATACGCACCGGCATCATCAAAGACGGCCTGCTGCATGTGCAGGCGGCAGCAGGCGTGGTGGCCGACTCGGTGCCCGAGCTGGAATGGAGAGAAACCGAACACAAAGCCCGCGCCTTGTTGCGCGCGGCTGAACTCGTCGAGGAGGGCTTTTGAATGAAGCCCCCACGTTCATTTCATTCACTGCCCCTCAAGGGGGCGCTGGCCTCCCTTGGGGCGGCCCGGCGGGAGTCCTGACATGCTGCTCATGATTGACAACTACGACAGCTTCACCTTCAACCTGGTGCAGTACTTTGCCGAACTCGGTGAAGAGGTGCGCGTCTTTCGCAACGACGAAATCACGGTGCAAGGGGTGGCTGATTTGAAGCCGGATCGCCTGGTTCTCTCACCCGGCCCTTGCTCGCCTGCCGAGGCGGGTATTTGTATTGAGGCCATCCAGCACTTCACCGGCAAGTTGCCCCTCTTGGGTGTGTGTTTGGGTCACCAAAGCATCGGTGCGGCGTTGGGCGGGAAAGTGATTCGCGCCCAAGTGCAAATGCATGGCAAGGCCAGCACCATACGCACCGACAGGCGAGGGGTGTTCAGCGATTTGCCCGAGCAGTTCAGCGTTATCCGTTACCACTCCTTGGCGATTGAACGAGAGACGCTGCCGTCGGTGCTGGAAGTGAGTGCCACCACGGAAGATGGTGAAATCATGGGCGTGCGCCACCGCGAACTCGCGGGCACCAAAACGCCGCTGGAAGGTGTGCAGTTTCACCCCGAGTCCATCCTCACCGAACATGGTCACGCCATGCTGAAGAATTTTCTGGAGCTCAAGCCATGAGTAGCCCTCAAACCATCACGGATGCCGAGGCCCTGGCCCGCGTCATTGACCACCGAGAGATTTTTCATGACGAGATGCTCGCGCTGATGCGCCGCATTATGTCGGGCGAGATGTCGCCGGTGATGATGGCCGCGTTGCTGGTGGGTTTGCGTGTCAAGAAAGAAACCATCGGTGAAATCACCGCGGCGGCCCAGGTGATGCGCGAGTACGCCACCAAGGTGGAAGTGGCCGACCGCCAGCACTTGGTGGACATTGTGGGCACCGGGGGCGATGGCTCCCACACCTTCAACATTTCCACCTGCACCATGTTTGTGGCGGCAGCGGCGGGCGCGCGGGTGAGCAAACACGGTGGGCGCAGCGTGTCCAGCAAGTCGGGCAGTGCCGATGTGCTGGAGGCCTTGGGTGTGAAACTCACTTTGTCACCCACTCAAATCGCCGCCTGCATTGCGGAGACTGGCATTGGTTTCATGTTCGCACCCAACCACCACCCGGCCATGAAAAACGTGGCACCGGTGCGCAAAGAGTTGGGGGTGCGCACCCTCTTCAACATCTTGGGGCCACTCACGAACCCGGCTTCTGCGCCCAATATTTTGATGGGCGTTTTTCATGCCGACCTGGTAGGCATCCAAGTGCGTGCCTTGCAGCGCCTGGGGGCCGAGCATGCCCTGGTGGTGTATGGGCGTGATGGCATGGATGAAGTGTCTCTGGGTGCCACCACCTTGGTCGGTGAGTTGTGTGATGGTCACATCAGAGAATATGAAATTCACCCCGAAGACTTTGGCTTCGCCATGAGCAGCCAGCGCGCGTTGAAGGTGGATAACGCCGAACAGTCCAAGGCCATGCTCATGGCGGTGCTGCGCAACGAAGCCAGCCCCGCACGCGACATCGTGCTGCTGAACGCTGGAGTGGCTCTTTACGCGGCCAATGTCACGGCTGATATGGCCGGTGGCGTGAAACTGGCGCGCCAAGCCCTGGCCTCGGGGGATGCGTTGAGAAAACTGGAGCAGTTTGTGGCGCGCAGCCAGGCCTTTGCCTCGTCGGTGTCTTCGCCATGAGCGATATCCTGAACAAAATTGTCGCTGTCAAACACGAAGAAATTCGTGCCGCGCGCGCCAAGCGCGATCTGGCGAGTTTGCGACGCGATGCGGAGTCTTTGGGTGGTCAGCGTGACTTTGCACAAGCCATGCGCAAGCGCTTGGCCCAAGGCCAAGCGGCGGTGATTGCCGAAGTGAAAAAAGCCAGCCCCAGCAAAGGCGTGTTGCGCGAACGTTTTGTGCCCGCCGACATCGCCCGCAGCTATGCCGACCATGGAGCCGCCTGTTTGAGCGTGCTCACTGACGAATCCTTTTTCCAAGGCTGCCCCGCTTACCTACAACAAGCGCGCGCGGCCTGCAGCTTGCCCGTGCTGCGCAAAGACTTCATGGTGGATGCTTACCAAGTCTATGAAGCCCGGGCCATGGGGGCCGACTGCATCTTGCTCATTGCCGCTTGTTTGGACGACGCGCTGATGGCGGACTTGGAAGCCCAGGCCCTCGAACTGGGCATGGCGGTGCTGGTGGAAGTGCACGATGGGGCCGAGTTGGATCGGGCACTGCGTTTGAAAACGCCCCTGGTGGGCATCAACAACCGCAATTTGCGCACTTTTGAAGTCAGTTTGGACGTGACGTTGGGTTTGCTGCCCCAAGTGCCCCATGATCGTTTATTGGTCACCGAAAGCGGCATTTTGGGACAAGCCGATGTGCAGAAAATGCGGGCGTCCGCCGTCCACGCCTTTTTGGTCGGCGAAGCCTTCATGCGTGCGGATGACCCCGGGCTGGCCCTGGCAGCGCTTTTCGCATGAGCTGGTGGCCTGCCAGCGAGTTGTTGACCCGCTTCCAGGTGTGGGGCCGTTTTTACGAAGCGTCCATCGCCGGAACACCGGAGCGCCTGCGCAGCCACCTGGAGTTATTCCCTGTGGACTGGTCGCCCGCACAGGCGATTGAATCGCCCGCCGATTTGGTGGTGGTGATGATGAACCCGGGTTCGTCGCAGGCCTTGCCCAGCATGGACAGCCACCTGGGCTTTGTGCCCACCCGCCCCGACAACACCCAGTACCAAATCCTGCGCCTGATGTTGAGCGCCCAAGCCAAGGGCAAGGCCTGGCGGCATGCCCGGGTGCTGAACTTGTCCGACCTGCGCACCCCCAAAAGCGCGGAACTGTTCGTTAAATTGGCTCAATATGCGGGTGACAGCAGTCATTCCCTGTTTTCTGCCGGACGCCAAGCGGAACTGGCGCGAGCCTTGGGCCCCGCTGACACGCCTGTGTTACACGCCTGGGGCCTGAATCCCGCCCTCCAACCCTGGGCGGAAAAGGCGCTGGCGGCGCTGAGCGGGCACCCGGTGCTGGGCATTCCGGTTCGCTCCACGGCCTTTCGCCATCCCCTGCCGCAGCGGGCTGATCTGCAAAAAGCCTGGTTGGATCAGGTGTCCGCGCAGGTTTAGTCCGGTAATTCCCAACTTCAAGCCGACCCCAAATTGCCCAAGTCTGCGCAGAACTGCTATACTAGAAGGCTCGCCGGAGGGGTGCCCGAGTGGCTAAAGGGGGCAGACTGTAAATCTGTTGGCTTACGCCTACGCTGGTTCGAATCCAGCCTCCTCCACCAGCGAGTGGTTTTGTCAGCGCGTTTTCGAGGTGATTGTTGACTCCCGAGCGGGAGTAGTTCAATGGTAGAACCCTAGCCTTCCAAGCTAATGACGCGGGTTCGATTCCCGTCTCCCGCTCCAGGATTGATGGGTTGTTTGCTGGTAGAGGTTTGATTGAATTGGAAGGATCAAGCCTGTGCTTGCATGCAGCGATGTGTGTTGGTTTTTTTTGAGTGTCGCCCATGTGGCTCAGTGGTAGAGCACTCCCTTGGTAAGGGAGAGGTCGCGCGTTCGATCCGCGCCATGGGCACCAAAGTTTTGTGTTTGTTTTTTTTGATTCCTTCCTGAACATTTTTCTCGCGATTTGAGGAGCTGAACATGGCAAAAGGCAAATTTGAACGTACCAAGCCCCACGTGAACGTGGGCACGATTGGGCACGTGGACCACGGCAAGACCACCTTGACCGCGGCCATCACCACGATTTTGGCCAGCAAGTTCGGCGGCGAAGCCAAGGCCTAC
>JBJTHI010000315.1:0-1446 GCA_046094425.1 Burkholderiales bacterium
GTATTACCTGCGTGATTTTTGGCGAATCAACTCAAAGCCCGCGCCGATGCGTGAGCGCCGGTAACTGCTCACGCACCTGGGCCAGTCGCTCGGCCTTTACTTCAGCCACCACCACGCCCTCGCCCTCGGGCAACACAGCCAGCACCTCGCCCCAGGGGTCGATGACCATGCTGTGGCCCCAGGTGCGGCGGCCATTTTGGTGGCGGCCGCCTTGGGCGGGGGCGATGACGTAACACTGGTTCTCGACCGCGCGGGCGCGCAACAGCAACTCCCAATGCGCTTGGCCTGTGGTGTAGGTGAAGGCGGCGGGTACGGCGAGGATGTCGCAGGGCGGCTTCATCAAACGGCGGTAAAGCTCGGGAAAACGCAGGTCGTAACAGACGCTCAGGCCCATGCGCCAGTTCTCACCTTGAATAGCCATGTCGCAGGCCACGGGTGTTTGCCCGGCTTTCAGCACCTGGCCTTCGTCGTAACGTTCGCGGCCATTGTCGAAACAAAAGAGATGCATCTTGTCGTAACGCGCCGCGACCTGGCCTTGCGGGTTGAAAACAATGCTGGCGTTGTAGACATGCTCACCATCGCCCACAGCAATGGGCACCGTGCCGCCCAAGACCCAAACCTTGTTGGCCTGGGCGCACTGCGACAGGTGTTGCTGCAAGGGGGTGGACTGCCTGGGCACAACGCCCACAGCGACCGCAGGCTCGGCGATGGCGAGTTTGTCGCGGTCTTGCGCGCCCATGAAACAAAAGTATTCGGGCAAGGCCACCAAGGATGCGCCTTGGTGGGCTGCGTCTTGAATCAGGGCCGCAGCGCGATTGAGGTTGGCGTCTACCTCGGGGCCAGAGATCATTTGTACAGCGGCGATTCGCATAACTCTCTCCATCAGGGCTTGGTCGCAGTGGTGGCACGTGGGTCGGTGGCGGTGGCGCTTGGCGCAGATGCTGGCTCCTGCGAAGCGCCGTCAGACTGGTTCTGCGCCAAGGGCGTAGGGCGTTGCAAACGCTCTACTTTGGGGTCGCCCCATGGGCCGGTCACCCGAAACTCGCGGGTGTTGGCTTGCGCCAGGGGTTTACGCAAAAACATTTGGGCCAAGAAGGTACCCAAACCCAGGGCGGGGTTGATGACGGCATAGGCCAAGGAGGCCGTGCCCGCGTTGATCTCGGGAACCACAAACACATGCAGGTCTTGGGTTTCGGTGTGCAAGCTGGCGCTGCCCTCTAACAACACCACGGCCTGCACGCCACGCATGCGCAGGTTGGTGGTGGTGGCCACACCCTGGTTCATGGCCACATCGCCGGTGACGCTGTCAAACGCAAAACCTTCTTGAAACACGTCGCGGAAATCAAGTAACAAACGCCGAGGCAAGGCTTGCAAACTCAACACGCCCAGCAAACGCACCGCACCGGGCTCTTGGCGCAAAAACTGACCCGCGCCAATGTCTACTTT
>JBJTHI010000316.1:0-1754 GCA_046094425.1 Burkholderiales bacterium
CTGCCAATACTTTACAAAGCAGGTCCTGCCACTACACCAATCTCAACAAACCGCTCATAAGTGCTTGATTTCATTGACCCGAGCGTCCCGCCTCAGCTCTGAAGTGTCGAACTTCGGTTCCCCTGCTTCGAGCGCCAAAGCCAAACTGTACCGACCGCTACGCGCCCGATTGAGCCGTGCTGCGACACGCTAGCTGCGTTGGTCCTCCTCGCGGGCACGAGCCCGCAGCGTCGTCGCGCCTTGCTAGCGCGCCCCATCACAGCCCACTCGGGCACGTCCCTGATGAAATATGCGGGTTAAACCACTTTGGAGACCTTTGTCATGTTGCCCGCCTCCCACCCCGCGCTGCGTCGGCGAGCCGTCCTTGCATTAAGCCTGGCCGCCGTAACACAGCCACTGTTCGCCCAAAGTTTCGACCACCAACACGCCGCCTGGAGCGCCTTGCTGAAGAAACACGTGGTGTTGCTGGGTGGGGGTAAAGCCAGCCAGGTTCGCTACGCCGGTTTTTCCGCAGACCAGGCCAGTTTGCGCAGTTACTTGGCGGCGCTGTCCAGCGTGAACGCAGCCATGTTCGACGCCTTCACCAAAGCTCAACAAATGGCGTTTCTCATCAACGCTTACAACGCTTTCACGGTAGAACTCATTCTCACGCGCTACCCCAAACTGGAATCGATCAAAGACCTGGGCAGCCTGTTGCAAAGCCCGTGGAAAAAAGAGTTTGTGCCGCTGCTGGGCAAATCCATGTCGCTGGACGGCATTGAGCATGGTGTGCTGCGCGCACGCGGTCGTTACGACGAGCCGCGCATTCACTTCGCGGTGAATTGCGCGTCAATTGGGTGCCCCGCCCTGCGCGAAGAAGCATTCGTGGCTGACCGTTTGGAGGTGCAGCTCGAAGAGCAAACCCGCCGCTTCATGAGCGACCGCAGCCGCAACCGTTGGAATGCCGACAAGCAGCGCCTGGAAATATCGAAAATTTTTGACTGGTACGGTGAAGACTTCCGCCTGGGGCACAAAGGCATCAACACCCTGGCCGCGTTTTGCGCGCGTTATGCCGATGTATTGGCCGATTCGCCCGCTGACCGCGAGCGCATTCGTGCGATGACTGCGCCCATTGCGTTCTTGGACTACGACTGGAAGCTCAACGACGTGAAGTGAGGGCTATTTCGTTGTGAGATCAGCGACATCTCGCTCTCTCCACCGTTCGGGCTGAACCCGTCGAAGCCTCTTTGTGGTGTGCCACGCTGCCCTTCGACAAGCTCAGGGCGAACGGAGAAAGGCCGAGAAATGTCGAGGATCAGGTCTCGTCTGAAACTCCTAGATTACATCGCCCTCACCTTCACCGCCTTGCCCTTGACCTTCGCGCCCGACAGCTTGCGCAGCACCTCGCGCGCCATGCTGCGCTCCACCGCCACATAGGTCGAGAACTCGTTCACATTGATCTTGCCCACTTGGCTGCCTGCGAAACCCAAGTCTTTGGTCAACGCCCCCAGCACGTCGCCTGGCCGGATTTTTTCTTTGCGGCCACCCAAGATTTGCAGCGTGACCATGGGGGGCAAGAGCGGCTCAATACTGGTGGGCGTGAGTTCAGCCAACTTGTGCCACTCCGAGGTGAACCCCCGAGTTCGACACCAATCGTCCATTCCGGGCGGTTTCCCTGCTTTGGTCTCAATGAAATCAACCAGTTAGAGGCGTTGAGTTGTTTTTGCTGTAGTGGCACGCGGGTAAATTGATTGTGTTGGCACTCATTTGGTTAT
>JBJTHI010000317.1:0-27042 GCA_046094425.1 Burkholderiales bacterium
GCAGACGCGCTTTGTCGTCTCAACCCTTCGGGCCGGGGCCCCACAGGCCACAGGCGGGTGTCACAAGCCGCTTGTGGTGATATACACCACGGCGCGGTTCGCTCCTACGCCTGTGGCCTGTGGAACCCCGGCGCAGGGCTGCCCTACTGACGGATAGGTTCTTGACCATAACGCATTGGGATGGCAAATCCATGAGGGACGGCTGCGCTCTCGGAAAAAGCGTGTCACTCCTTTTGGCCTTGGCCCGCACTATGATGCGTTGGCGTACTTTTTAGCCCCCTCCCACATGCCCAACCTGGCCGAGCAAATCCGAGAAGCATTGACCATGTTCGCCAGCAACGGCACCGAACCGGCCTTGATCGGCGGCTTGGCGGTGGCCGCGCATCGGGTTGTTCGCGCCACCCAAGATGTGGACTTTCTGCTGGCAGCCGAAGCCGCCGACAAGGTACACGAGGCCCTTTTGAATTTGGGCTACCAATGCCTGTACCGAAGTGAAGATGCCGCAAACTATGTGCGTGGCTCAGAGGGACTGGCTTTGCTCTATGCGCACCGCCCCATCGCACGCCGCCTGCTGGAGAGGGCAGTGTCTCGAGATACCCCTATGGGCCGTTTGCGCGTCATCAGCGTTGAAGGCTTGATAGGCCTCAAGTTGCAAGCCTTCACCAACGATGCAACCCGCACGCGCGACCTAGACGACGTTCGAGCCCTGATGAAGATACACCGCGCTTCTCTCGACGTGAACGAATTGCGCGAGTACTTTGCTTTGTTCAACCAACTGGAATTGCTCCATGAACTCCTTGCGTGACACGATCGCACAGCCCCAAACTGCAACGGACGGGCATGCGGTGTTGGCAAGTGAAGCGGGTGTTCCTTTTCATGTGGGAGTGACCAGCGACACCGTTGTTGACCCCATTGCCGAATGGCTGAGCCTCATGGAAGTGGTGCAAATGCTGTGCCCCGTTTGGCCTGTGCGTGAACACGGCATGCGGGGCAATTGCTGGCGTTTGTAGGCAAGTTTTGGGCGCAGGAGCAAAAATTCATGACAGAGTACAGCAACAATCAACCGCACAAAGCCAACATCCCATTCTCGATAAAAGCGGAGGGCTCTACTTGCTCTCAACAGTCATATGTAACTACCTATGGACACGAAAATGCTGGACACGCTCTTACTTTCAGGATTGATCGCCATCATCATCGGCGTGCCAAGCTACGCCATCTCCGTTGCACCTCGACGGGGCGTAACCGTCGGCCAGATGATCGCGTCGGCATTCATGCACCTGATGCTCTGGATTCCTCTGCACGGGGTGATAGCTGTGACCGTCGGTGTCGGCCTTGGCCTTCTGATGCAGAGCGTCGAGGTCGGCTTCTTGGGATTGATCGCCTCCTTGATCGTTACCAGCTTCAGTCGCGTCTTGCAAAACGTGAAAATACGCTACCAGAAGAGGTCGATGATTCAAGCGAAGTTGAAGGGAGCATTGCCGCGCGTCGACTACTTTTGGGAGGCGGATGAAGTCGGCATCGGCGTTGACAGCGCCACGGCTAAAGTGGCTGTGGTGCATGGTGAGAAGCTGACCGTCAGCTTGATGACCGTCACGGATATCCGCCACATTCGTGCTGTCCAGTCAGAGCTATCCGAGTTGAACTTGATTGGCTCTGCTTCAACCCGAGCGCAGCGCGACACCTTCGCTCACAACCTTTCTGCTCGACAAAAGCACGTTGCAACCACAGGGCTGGAGCTGGAGTTCAACGACATTGAGTACCCTAGCGTTTTAGTCCCCATGCCCTACCGAGGGGCCGAGCAATGGTTGCGGGTACTGGAGCAATTGCGCAATGGCGATCTGAAGCCAAACGTCGCCCCGACGCAGCTTCCTGCGGCATGACCACAGGCTTGGGACTCCAGAACGCCCAGGGTCATGCCTTGCCTCTTGCCCCCTCCGCCCTGTCAAATCAAGAACGGCTCAATGCGCAGCCCGGGGATGGGTGAAAAGTGCTTCACATTGCCGGTGAGCAGCGGCAGTTCATGCACCAAAGCCGTGGAGGCAATCAACGCATCGCCCATTTGCAAGCCGTGGCTCAGGGTGAGTTCTTCCATCAATGCGATGGCTTGCTGCGTGATGGGCGCAGTGATGGGCAAGATGTTGGCATGGCGTTTGGAAAGCATCTTTTGCACGGCCAGCAACTCCGCTTTGTTCAGCATGCCTTGCAACACTTCAAAGTAGCTGACGGCTGACAGTTCAAGCTGCGGCAGTGCGTCCAGTTGGCGTGTGGCCTGCGGATAACCGCGCAAGTGCCAGATCAGCACATCGGTATCAACCAGCATCAGGGCAACTCGCCGGTCTTGTCTTCATTGCGCGAGCCGTCGCGGATAAAACGTGGTGCACGAAGTCGGCGGATGTAGGCATGCACGTCGTTCATGTCTTGCCGGTCACGCCAAATCCCAAACGCTGGATCGTCCGTCACGAACTCTTCAGCGGCGGCGGTGTGGGGCATTTCTTCCTCAATGCGTACTGTCACCTTGGCATGGGTCGTGGTGTGGGCCGACTGCGTCAGCTTCTCCCGCCAAGCCAGCGGCAGCTCGGCCACGGGCACATGTTCAAACACGACGGCATTCATAGGGTTCTTCTCCTTGGTTTTTTGCCTTAGCGGCTGGGCTGCGCCAGCATGGCTTCAATCACGGCCATCACGGCCCGCTGACGCGGTTTGGCACCCATGCGTTCCAAATGCTACTGCAACTTCGGTGCTGACCCGCGCTTGTGCTTGCGAGGAGGTTACAGGGTCAAGCACAGGCCCGGAGTCCAGACTCTCAAAGTGCTCCGATGAGACAGCAGTGTCAAAGGCAACGGGCTCAATAAAACCCATCCACACTGAACGTCCCCGCCAAACGGGTATCAGCCAAGGCCCCCAGCACCTCACGGCCATGGGTTGCGCCTGTCATGCTGGTTTGCGGTGTAGGCAGTGGAACGTCGTTTCCGTCTGTGAGCAGGGCGACATAAGGACATTTGGGGTCGGTGCTGCGGCGCAAGACCACGGCGGCTTCGCCGGTGTTCAGCCGCAGCAAACAGCCCGGCGGGTACAGTCCCAACACACCGATGATGGTGGCACCGTAATACCCCGCGCTGCGCTGCTTGAAAATTTCGGCGGCGGCGCGTGGCGAGAGCATACCTTTGCGGCCCACACGTTCGCTCATCTTGGCGCCAAAAATATCGCAGGTACGCAGAGCATCAGCCAAGATGCTGACCTCATGTAAGCCCTGGGGATAACCCTTGCCATTGGGTTGTTCGTGGTGTTGCTCCACGGCGGTCAACCAGTCGGTATCGGTCACGCCGAGATCTCGCAGACAACGCACGGAGGCCAAGGGGTGGTCGTTGATGACGGCACGTTGCGCTTCGGTCAATGCTTCGCTTTGATGGGCCAACTCAGTTTGTAAGGCGGTGATGGAAATGTTCATCGTCAAGGCGGCGCGAACGGCGGTGGCAATGCGTTGCTCGTGCCAATCTTTGCGCCTGCCCACCAAACACATCAGGATGCCGGTGTGCAGCGGGTGCAACACACCATAACGCGCCAGCTTTTCGGGGCTGGGGTGTACCAGTTGGAAAATCGCCCAATCACTGTCCGCGCTGACCGCCCGCACCAAATCTGCCGCGCAAGCGTTCAATGCCGACACGAAGTCGGCTTGTTCGCCCGGGGCAAGCAACAAAGGCTCCAAGCGCTGCCCCAGCGCTTGCCAAACATGGGACTGGGGACTGCCGGATTCGGTGTTTTCCGCGTTGTGCTGCTGCGGGGCCAGTGTGTTCATCAAGTCACCTGTCTTCTTGGTGCCCGCCAAGGGCGTGGATGACTCGATATCGGCAGGTAAACCCATAGGTTGAGCCTGGATTTACCGTTTCTTCCGAGCAGCCTGGCGATGAATGCTGGCCTTGGGGCATGCTTGGGCCTGCATGGTCGGCGAGAACAACTCCGCGACCAACAAAGGTGCCCCGTACCTCATAAAGACCGAGCGACGTTGCCAGAGCAATACCCCGGCAGGCCACCCCTGGCCGGTGCCTCGTTGCCAATTCAATGCCTGGCTTTGCCCCAGGGGTTGGTGGGGTGCCGGGCAAGCCGTTGTCAGCGGCAGACGCCAAACCGCGCGGTCTTTGAACAAGAGTTCTGCCAAGGGCCGGCTGCCCAACCCTTTGAGCGCCCGCCAAGCACCCCGTAGATGGCGTGTTTCGCAAACGCTGCGGGCCATCACCAGAGGCCTGCCTTCGCAAGTCAAGACCACTTCTCGCACATGCACCCTGCGTGCTCGCCCGCCTGGCAAACCCAGCGCCTGGGCTTCGTCGGCACGCGCCACGCCCCGGCCTTGGTAAACACGCTGCACAGACACCGGCCCTACCTGCTCGCGCAAATGCTGGGTCAAAGAACCACTGGCTTGCAACCAAACCGCGAGAGAAGTGGCGTTTTGCAGTCGCAAGCGGGCGCGGTTCAAGCGGCTGCGCCAAACCATGCGAGAAGAAACTGGCATGCCTAGAAAATCGAGCGACCAGTCAACGTGGTGAACAACTCCAGGGCCATCGAACCCGCCAAGGAATTGCCCGACGGCTCCAAGCCAGGCGACCACACGCAGACACCGCACTCATTGGGAATAACAGACACAATGCCACCGCCCACCCCACTTTTGGCCGGTAACCCCACCCGAAACGCAAAGTCGCCTGCCGAGTCGTAGGTGCCGCAAGTCAGCATCAGGGCATTCAAACGTTTGGTCATGCTGGCACTGAGCACCCGATCGCCGCTCCAGGGTATGCAGCCGCCGTGGGCCAAGAAGGTCATGGCACGCGCCAAGTCAACGCAGCTCATGGCGATGGCGCATTGGCGGCAATAGGCGTCGAGCACTTCGTCCACCGGATTGCGCAAGTTGCCAAAACTTTTGATGAAATGGGCCATGGCTTCGTTGCGGTCGGCGGTGAGGCGTTCGGAACGGGCCACCTTGCGGTCGTAGTGAAGCTGGGGGTTGTTGGCGAGTTTTTGTACAAACTCGGCCAAGGCGTTTTCTGGGGACACATACCTGGAACACAGAATGTCCGTCACCACCAAGGCCCCAGCATTGATGAAGGGGTTGCGCGGTTTTCCTGCCTCGTGCTCCAGTTGCACCAAGGAGTTAAAGGGCGTGCCCGAGGGTTCACGTCCCACCCGCTCCCACAGCCCCTCGCCTTCTACTTGCAAGGCCATCACCAAAGCAAACAGCTTGGAGATGCTTTGCACTGAAAACAATTCCTGCGCATGGCCCACGCTGAACACCTCGCCCGACACGGTGACCACGGCCATACCAAACCGATCCGGGCTCACCTTGGCCAGTTCCGGGATATAGGTCGCCACCTTGCCCTGCCCAAGCGCGGGTTTCACCACCTCGTGTATCTGGGCCAATACTCTTTCGTAGTCCATGTCGGTTGGAGTCAGCATTGAAGCTGGGAATTGTCAGCCATCATGAACCGGTTCAATGAGAAGATCACACCTGTTGAGACTTCACCGGTTTCGCCTGATTCATCATGGCCTCGCTGCCCGCCACTGCCTCGTCCACCAACATAAGCGTGTTTCGCCGCTTGTTTGCCCTGCCCCGCGAAACCCGCGACACGTTTTTCTTGTTGCTGGTGATCGCCTGGACGGTGCTGCCCCACCTGCTGCAACTGCCCCTGTGGTGTGCCGCCTTGACGGTGAGTGTATTGGCCTGGCGAGCACGACTGGCCTGGGTGGGCGGGGCACTGCCGAACCGCTGGGTGCTGGCCGGTGTGCTGATGCTGGTGGCGGGTTTAACCCTGTTCAGCTTCAGAACCGTGCTGGGCAAAGAACCGGGCGTGGCTTTGATCGTGTCTTTGATGGCACTCAAAACCCTGGAACTGCGCGCTCGGCGTGACGCATTTGTGGTGTTTTTCCTGGGCTTCTTTCTCATCCTGACGCATTTTGTTTTTTCGCAGTCGCTCCTGGTGGCTGCGGCCATGGTGATTTCTGTCTGGGGTTTGCTCACCGCCTTGGTGCTGGCCCACATGCCCGTGGGCCAACCTGCGCTGCGCCAGGCGGCGGGTTTGGCGGGCCGCACCGCTTTGCTCGGCGCGCCCATCATGGTGCTGTTGTTCTTGCTGTTTCCACGTTTTGGCCCGCTGTGGGGGGTGCCGCAAGACGGCTTGGCCAGCACCGGCCTGTCCAACCAAATGCGCTTTGGTAGCGTGGCAGAAATGGCCTTGAGCGACAGCATCGCCATGCGTCTGCGTTTTTTTGATGCCATTCCCACACCCGCACAGCAGTATTTTCGCGGGCCGGTACTGAGCCGTTTTGATGGCCAAGAGTGGCTGCCCATGCTGTCTTCCAGCTTGGGCGAACGCGGTCGATTGGATGCCAACCTTCGCATTCAAGGCCCTGCCCTGCGTTACGAGATGACGCTGGAGCCGCTCAAGCTGCGCATCGTCCCCTTGTTGGAGGCCACAGCCGAAGCGCCTCAATTGGATGGCCCAGCGCAAAACCTCACCATGCGCAACGATTTGCAATGGCTGGCCGAACAACGGGTCTACGAACGCCTGCGTTTCACCGCAACGGCCCACCCTCGCTTTCAGCACGGGCCCACGAGCAGCCACTTGGGCTTGCAAGATCACCTCATGCTACCCGCCGGGTACAACCCACGCACCTTGGCCTGGGCTGCAGAGCTGCGCCGCCAAATGCCCACCGCATCAGCCAATCAATTGGCGCAAGCGCTTTACACCCACATTCGCACCGCAGGCTTCAGCTACACCTTGGCACCCGGTGCTTATGGTGAAACCGACCCGCGTCAGAGCATTGACGAGTTTTGGCTGGATCGCAAAGCAGGTTTTTGCGAACACTTCGCCGCCAGTTTTGTGGTGATCATGCGCGCCTTGGACGTGCCAGCCCGCGTGGTCACCGGCTTTCAAGGCATGGATCCGATTCCGGTGGACGGCTACTACATCGTGCGCCACAGTAGCGCCCACGCCTGGGCCGAATACTGGCAAGAAGGCGTGGGCTGGGTGCGGGCCGACCCCACCGCCGCCATTGCACCCGACCGCATCGAAAGAAATCTTAGGCTAACCCCCGCACCCGGTTTGGTCGGCGGTGCCATCAACGCGGTGAACCCCGCCCTGCTGCGCCAACTGCGTGATGCCTGGGAGGGCTTGAACAACCGCTGGAACCAGTGGGTCTTGAACTACTCGCGTGGACAGCAATTGGATTTGCTCAAAAAGCTGGGCGTTCAATCACCGAGTTGGGAAGACTTGGGGCTCTTGCTGGTGGGCCTGCTCAGCAGCTTGGCGCTCGTAGGCGCGGGCTGGGCCTGGTGGGATCGGCACCGCGTGAACCCCTGGGTGCGCCAGTGGTTGCGCTTGCGCGAGGCACTCGCGCCTCTGAAGTTGAATCTGGAGGAGCACACCCCACCCCTGGGTGTAGCAGCGCAACTGCGCTTGGCCGCTGTACGCGCCAACGCTGCGCAACAAAACATCCTCCAACAAATGGCGCAGTTGTTGGAGCGCCTGGATGGGCAGCGCTATGGTGTGGACACGCTTGCGCACCCCGACCACACGCTCACGCGGCGTTTTGTGGCCTTGGCCAAGGAATTGAGAGCGGCCTCTGCGAGAGCAACCGGATAATTGACCGACGTCCCACTTCACTGCACCTTGATCCCGATGACTCGAACCTTGTTCTGTGCCGCTCTCATGGGCATCATTTTTCTCGCCACCGCCCCTGACACCTGGGCGCAGAAAAAACGTGGTGAAGCTGTGGCCGACAACGACAACGCACCGATAGCCGTCACCTACGGTGGCCGCGAAGACGTGATGGTGTTTGCTGACGCAGTCGCACAGCGACAGCAGCTTGACGCCACAACGGTGCGCGACATTCTGCGTCGCGCACGTTTCATTCCGGCCGTGGGCAAAGCCATCATGCCGCCACCGGCAGGCACGGCAAAGAATTGGGCTGCCTACCGATCTCGGTTCGTGGAGCCCAGTCGCATCAATGCAGGGATGGCGTTCTGGCAAACACATTCGCAGTGGCTAGAGATGGCACAAGAACGTTATGGCGTGCCCGCTGAAATTGTGGTCGGCATCATTGGCGTGGAAACTCTTTATGGCCGACACATGGGCAACTTTCGGGTGATTGATGCGCTGGCCACCTTGGCGTTTGACTTCCCCCCTGGCCGCAAAGACCGCAGCGCCTTCTTCCGTGACGAGTTGGAGCATTTTTTGGTGTTAACTCACCGTGAAAAAGTGGACCCGCTCTCGGTTCGCGGCAGTTTTGCCGGTGCCATGGGCCTGCCGCAGTTCATGCCCAGCAGCACCCTGAAATACGCGGTGGACTTTGACGGCAATGGTCATATTGACCTGCACAAAAGTCCCGCCGATGTCATAGGCAGTGTGGCCCACTACCTGGCCGAGTTTGGCTGGCAGCGCGGCCTGCCCACGCACTTTGAGGTGTCGGTGCCGGTGGAGGTGAGCGACCGTGCCGTGCTGCTCGCGCCCGACATCTTGCCCACCTTCACGCCACAAGAATTTGTGAACCGGGGTGCCTTGCTGCCCACAGAGGCGATGCAAACCAGCAGCAAGCTCGCCCTGGTGGAGTTGCAAAACGGCGAGGCTGCGCCGAGTTATGTGGCGGGCACGAGCAATTTTTATGCGGTCACACGCTACAACTGGTCAAGCTACTACGCCATGGCGGTGATTGACCTGGGGGCCGCCGTGCGTCAGGCGCGCCAAGCGCGTTTGGCGCAAGCCCAAACCAAGCGTTGATTTCATGGTTCACTGGCTGCAAAGCGCCGACGCCCCCCTGCCGCCCACGTCACAAGCCCTGGGGCCAGGTAGTGATGCGCCCGGTTTGCTGGCTGCGGGGGAAGACCTCAGCACCGCCCGCCTAGAAGAAGCCTACCGCCAGGGCGTATTTCCCTGGTTCAGCGCAGGCCAGCCGGTGCTGTGGTGGTCCACAGACCCACGCATGGTGCTGCTCACCGACGAGTTCAAACTCAGCCGCTCACTGCGCAAAACGATCGCCCATTTTTTGCAAAACCCAGGCAACGAGGTACGTTTTGACAGCGCCTTTGACCAGGTGATTCAAGCCTGTTCCCAAACGCCAAGAAGCGGGCAAAACGGCACCTGGATCGTGCCGGAGATGGTGGCGGTGTACACCCAGTGGCACCGCCAAGGCCGAGTCCACAGCGTGGAAACCTGGGTGGACGGCGAACTGGTGGGCGGGCTCTATGGCGTGGGCATCGGGCGCATGTTTTTCGGCGAATCCATGTTTTCAAAGCGCACCGACGCTTCCAAAATTGCGCTGGCCGCCCTGGTGGCCTTTTGCCGCGCCCACCAGGTGCCGATGATCGACTGTCAACAGGCCACAGGCCACCTGCATTCCCTGGGCGGACGCGAACTGCCGCGCGCTGAATTCGAGGCCCGCCTCACCCCGCGCTTAGGGGAGCCGGAAATTTTGGATTGGGCCTATGATGCCCAGCACTGGATGCTGCTGCACCCAGCGCTTGTCGGCCCCTCCATCATCCTTTGAATTCCTGGAAGTTCACGGCCCGTGACCCATCTTAGCCAGCGTATTTCACCAGGTCGCTCTCCTGCTTCGAGGAGTGCCAGATGAGTTCGTACTTTGATGACTTCGACTGCCTAATCCTGTTTGCGCCCAGCGCTACGCACCCGATTGAGCTGCACTGCGGCACGCTGGCCGCGTTGCTCCTCCTTGTGGGCATGAGCCCACCGCGTCGTCGCGCCTTGCCAGCGCATCGCATCACAGCCCACTCGGGCGCGTCCCCGGTGAAATATGCTGGCTAAAGAACTGCCGCTGTCGTCATTGCAGTTTTATGCCACGGCCCCCTATCCGTGCAGCTATTTGACGGGCCGACTCGCCCGCTCCCAAGTGGCCACGCCCAGCCACTTGATCCATGCCGACGCTTATTCCGGCCTGGTGGCCAACGGATTTCGCCGCAGCGGCATGTTCACCTACCGGCCGTATTGCGATGGCTGCCAAGCCTGCGTGCCCTTGCGTATTCCGGTGGCGCAGTTTGAACCCAATCGCAGCCAACGCCGCGCTTGGAAGGCGCACCAAAACTTGCAGTCTCGGGTGCTCAAACTTTGTTTTGTGCCAGAGCACTATGAGCTTTACCTGCGCTACCAAGCCGGTCGCCACAGCGGCGGTGGCATGGACAACGACAGCGTGGATCAATACACACAGTGCGTGCTGCAAAGCCGCGTCAATTCGCGTTTGGTGGAGTTCAGAGCACCACCCGAAGAGGGCGAGGTACTGGGCAAGCTGAAGATGGTGTCCATTCTTGATATCTTGAACGATGGCTTATCGGCGGTGTACACCTTTTACGAGCCCGAAGCCGGTTGCAGCTACGGCATTTACAACGTGCTGTGGCAAATTGAACAAACCCAGTTGCTCAAGCTGCCCCATGTTTACCTGGGCTATTGGATAGAAGGTAGCCCCAAAATGGCCTACAAAGCCGACTTCCAACCCCACCAGCGGCTGGTGGACAACCAATGGGTGAATGCCCAAGCCTAGTTTTTTCCCGGGATGAGGGCTATTTGCCAAGCGTTACACCCGGCCTTGCCAGGCAGCGGATAATAAGGAGCTTTTTGTTTTGTCTGCGCAAGTTGGCAGTTCAAGATGGAAGCAATGATTCATTCGCCTACTTCGCTTGAGACTTTGCACATGGCCACATCGCGTCCCGCTGCCAAACCAGCTGCCCCCGTACCCACCACCGCCGAGACTACGCCCCAGGTGAAACTGCGTCAAAGCCAGGCCGAATACACTGCGGCGCGCCCCCTGGGCGAGCCTGGCCCCAAGGCCATGATGTCCAGCAGCAAAATGTACGTTTGCCGCCGTTGCGGAGCCAATTTCAAAACCGGCGAGGGCAAACCCCACCCCCGCATGCATGGTTTGGGCACTTGCAACACCTGCTTGGCCAAAGCCAGCACACCGCCAGACACGGTTTCTGGTTGATGTTGTCGGCCTGCGCGCAGGTCACCGCGTTAAGGCGCTTGGTGCACATTCCTATCCATCCCGCTACCCTCACCCCTCCCTCAAAGGACTTTCAATGAAATCAGCCAACCGCCGTGTTTTCATGATGCAAGTGATCGCTGTAGGCAGCGGCACTTTGGTCGCCAGCCAAGCCATGGCGCAAGCCAAATTGGAAGAGACTGACGCGCAGGCAACGTCGCTCGGCTACAAACACGACGCCACCAAGGTGGATGCAAAAAAATTCCCCAAGTACGCCGCCGGTCAAACCTGCGCCAACTGTGCGCTTTACCAAGCCAAAGCCACCGATCCTTGGGGCGGTTGCCCCCTCTTTGCGGGCAAACAAGTCAATGGCAAAGGTTGGTGCAGTGCCTGGGCCAAGAAAGCCTAATTTTCAATTCCCGCACAACCTCGGCTGCCTGCACTTCACGGTGTGGCAGCCGTTGTTGTTTCTGGCGGGGTAGCCAGGGAGGGAAACGGTTCCAGCGGCGCAACACCCACACTCACCCGCATGGTTTGTTGGCCACCGCCCAGAATCACGCCACGCAGAGGCACCACGTCGGCAAAGTCACTGCCATAGGCCAAGGTGATGTAGCGCTCGTCGGCCAGTTGGTTATTGGTAGGGTCCAGCTCCACCCATCCATGCTGGAGTGAATAAACCGCCACCCAAGCATGAGAGGCGTCCACGCCCATCAGCCGAGGCTGCCCCGGCGGTGGGTCGGTCAACAAATAACCCGAGACATAACGCGCAGGCAGGCCATGCGCGCGCAAACAAGCCAACATCAAGTGCGCAAAGTCTTGGCACACGCCACTGCGCTGTTTAAGCACATCGTCCACCGAGGTGCTGACTGTGGTGCTCTCGGGATTGAATTCAAACTCAGCGTGAATGCGCTGCATCAAGTCCAGCACCGCTTCTAACCAGTCTCGGCCTGATTGCAGGGACACTGCGCCGTAGGCTGCGGCTGCGGCTGACAGCGGCAAAAGCGCCGTCGCCTGGGTCATTTGCACCGGCTGCAAATCGTGCCTGGTCAAACGAATTTGCTCACGCACGAGTTCCCAAGGCGTGGGCGCTTCTTGATGCTCGTTCACCTGCGGCCGCGCCCCCACTTCAACCAAGGCCTGCATGCGTACACGCAAGACACGGTGCGCGCCGTGCAGCGAAAAATGCGTGACGGTGTTGCCAAACCCATCGGGTGCATCGTGGCGTTCGTCAGGCGGTGGATCAATTTGCAGGGCGTGCGACAGCAGCCGCTGCCAAGGCAGCAATCGCGGCGTCAACCGCGCCAATTGCCACGACTGACTGACAGGCGCGGTGTAGCTGTAGTGGGTTTCGTGCTCGACGTTATAGCGAGGGGCCGTCATCATCTAGGGCCTGTTAACACTAAAAGGAAGCCCAAGCCGGTGTCTGGCTGGCCCCAGGGCGTCGTTGCGAACTCGTTGTGGGCCACAGGCCCACGGCCTCGCTCGCGCCCAGCTCTGGGGCCAGCCAGACACCGGCCCTTCGGGTGATCTCCACAAAAGCCCACCCTCCGCGTTGCAAATGCTCGCTGTGGCACATGCCACAGCTGTGCTTTGCGCCTTGATGGTGGGCTTTTGTGGATTCACGTGGGCTTCCTTTTAGTGTTAACAGGCCCTAGGCCACCAAAGACAACACACTGCGCGAGGACGCATGCGAGAAAAATTTCAGTGTCAACTCGTCCGACAGCGTATAGGCGGTCTTTTGCAATTGATCCAAGAAACGCGCCAGTTGCGCATCGTCAGGATGCAAGGACTCGGGCTTCAAACTCTGCAGAGCGTTTTGCCCCTGCACCAACCAAGGCCCTAAAAAACTGCCGTGGGCAGATTCAATTTTCCAGGCGTACTCGCACAGCCCTTTCATTTGAAAGGCGAGCGAGCGTGGGTTGCTGGCGTCGCGCACCAGCATATCCAACACCGGCAACCACTCAGGAGCCACCTGGTAACGCGAGCGGTAGGTCACCGACGAGTCCGCCAACATCAGCAACCAATTCGGGCTGTGGGTGCGGCCTTCGCGTGTGGCCACTTGCAAGGCACTGGTCAACCAAGACAAGCGCTCCACGCGCCGCCCCATGGATAAAAACCGCCACGCCGCGCCACGCACCATGCCGTCCAAGGCAAAACCAGAGAGCGTCATCATGGTGGTCACAGCCCTGTCCAACCAGGCCATGGCCATGGGAATGGAGGCTTGCCGACGAAACACCGGGTCGCTGTTCAGGCTGTTGAGTGTGCGCCAATTGTCGGCCGACATGCGATCGCGCAAACTGAAGGCCACACGTTGCAGTTGTTTGAAGCTTTGGCTGAGGCCACCGTCCAGGTGGGTGGCTGCGTGCAGCAAACGGGTGGGCGCTGCATCCACCCCCGGTATCAAACCAAAACGCTGGGCCAGCAACACGGCGGGATCCACGCCCTCGCCTTGTTCATTGTTCTCGTCCACCCAATCGCCCAAGGCCACGCGCAAGAGGCGCACATTGGCATCGCAACGTTCGGCGTAACGGCCAAACCAATACAGGTTTTCAGCGGTCCGCGAGGGCAAATTGGTTTGCCCACTCACCAAGTCGCCCACTTGCACCGTGCGGCCCAGCAGGGTGAAGGCGGTGTTCACTGCGGCTTCGGACAACACCCAGGTGTCTTTAGAGCGCCCGCCGCGCTGCATGGCGATCACCCGTGAATCGGCGTCACCAGCCACTCTGGTCAAGCCACCCGGCATCACCCGCCAACCCTGGGGCGTCGCCACCGCGAACACACGCAAGCCCACGGTGCGCGCCCTGACCCGTTCGCGCTCGGGTTGGCCTGGTGCGACCGCTTCGCGCTCCAACACCGGTGCCTGAGAAACATGCACCCACTCCTGGGCCACATAACGCTCAGGGTGCGCAGCCACACGCGCATGCAGCGCAGCGCGTTGGGTTTCATCCAAGTCAGCCCCAAACACGGCGGGCTCACGGGCACTGCGGGCCAGGGGTTTGATGAGCAAATGATCCAAGCGCTTCCAAGCATCGTCAAACGCCGCCGGTTCACCCAACCACCAAGTCGCCACCGAAGGCAGCTTGAGGGACTCACCCAAGAGGCGCTCGCTCAGGTCGGGCAAGTAACCGAGTAAACCACCCGATTCCAACACCCCGGCCCCCAGGGCATTGCCTAAAAAGATGGTGCCGCGCCGAGCGCAGTCGGTGAGGCCGGGCACGCCCAAGGCGGAATCGGAGCGCAATTCCAGCGGGTCGCAGTAATCGTCATCTTGGCGGCGCAGCAGGCCATGCACGCGGCGCAGGCCGTCCACGGTTTTCATCCACACACAACCGTGGCGCACGGTGAGGTCGCTGCCTTCTAACAAGGTTAAGCCGAGATAACGCGCGAGCAATGCGTGCTCGAAATAGGTTTCGTTGTACGGGCCCGGGGTGAGCAACCCGATCAAGGGGGGGCCGTCGCCTTTGGGTGCCCAGTACAACATGGCGTCTCGAAAGGCGGCAAAAAAATGGGCCACATGTTGCACATGCAGATCACGAAACAGTTGCGGGAATACCTTGGAGACGACCAAGCGGTTCTCCAGCGCATACCCTGCCCCCGAAGGCGCTTGGGTGCGGTCGCCCACCACCCACCATTTGCCGTCCGGCGAACGCGCCAAATCAGCCGCGTAATGAAACAGATGGATGCCACCCGGTGGCCGTATGCCTTGCACTTGGTGCAAAAAACCTTGGTGACCAAAGGCCACCGCAGGCGGAATGGCCCCACTGCGCAACAACTCCTGCGGGCCATAGACATCAGCGAGCACGCGGTTGAGCAAGTCTGCCCGCTGACTGATGCCTGCTTCAATCTCGGCCCATTCCTCGGCGGACAACAGCAAAGGGAGTGGATCCACCTCCCAGGGCCTGTCCGTGCCTTTGGGGTCGGCGTAGACGTTGTAGGTGATGCCGCTTTCGCGGATTTCACGCTCTATCAACGACAAGGTATCGCTGACATTCGCGCCCTCACGTTCCACCAGGGCGCGCAGAAAAGCGTCCCACTGCGGGCGCGGCTGATCCGGCCCGGCGAGCATTTCATCGAAGCGTCCTTCCAGGGCGGCGTAACCGGAGAGCAGTTGATTCAGCATGGAAAAAATGAGGCGAGCGGCTTCCAGTTTGTCACAGCCTGATACCGGGCGGACTGCAACAAACGTGGCGCTTTACCTACTTGACCCACCTTTACAAAACTGCCGACCAACGCTGTCCTGCTCAAGCCGAAGGCCGCCGCAAATCCAAAGTGAACGGGAGGTTCGGATTGCGTTCTTCTTTGGGAACGACCATCACCCCCGGCGTGTGGCCGGTGCGGAAGAAGCGGTTCAGGCGGCGCGCTTCAGCCTCGTAGGCGTTGACCGGGAAAGTGGCATACGACAAGCCACCCGGATGGGCCACGTGGTATTGGCAGCCGCCCAGGGAGCGGCTCATCCAGGTGTCAAGCAAATCAAAGGTCAGCGGTGCTTGCACACCAATGGTGGGATGCAAGGCCGAGGGCGGGTTCCAGGCGCGGTAGCGCACTGCGCCCACAAACTCACCCACTTTGCCCGTGGGTTGCAAGGGAATGAGGCGACCATTGCAAGTGAGCGTATGGCGGTCGCCCACCAAACCACTCACATGCACCTGCACGCGCTCAACGGATGAATCGACAAAACGTGCCGTGCCGCCCACCGCCCCTTCTTCGCCCATGACATGCCAAGGCTCCAAAGCCAGCCGTAGTTCTGCCTTCACACCCTGGGCAGCAAAGTCACCTAAACGTGGGAAGCGGAAATTCAAATGCGGCGCAAACCAGTCCGCTTGCAGGGCGTAACCAAACTGGTTCAACTCTTCAATCACATCGCACAAGTCCGCCCAAATGAAGTGGGGCAGCATGAAGCGGTCGTGCAACTCGGTACCCCAACGTTTAAGGCGGGCGGGCTCATAGGGCTTGACCCAAAAACGTGAGACCAACGCACGCATCAGCAACTGTTGGGTGAGGCTCATGCGGGCATGGGGCGGCATCTCGAACGCGCGCATCTCCAACAAACCGAGACGGCCCGTCGGGCCATCGGGCGAATACAACTTGTCGATGCAAAACTCGGCGCGGTGGGTGTTGCCCGAGACGTCGATGAGCAAGTTGCGCATCAGGCGGTCGATCAACCACGGTGGACAGCGGCCACCCTGCTCGGCGGTGACACGCTTCAATTCAGCCAGCGCAATTTCAATTTCATACACCGAATCGTTGCGCGCTTCGTCCACACGCGGCGCTTGGCTGGTGGGGCCAACAAACAAACCCGAGAACAAATACGACAGCGCCGGGTGGTTGTGCCAATAGGCCACCATGCTGGCAAGCAAGTCGGGGCGGCGCAAAAAGGGTGAATCGGCCACGGTGGCACCACCGAGCACAAAGTGGTTGCCGCCACCGGTGCCGGTATGGCGGCCGTCCAGCATGAATTTTTCGCTGGACAAGCGGGTTTCATGGGCCGCTTGGTAAAGGTGGGTGGTTTGATCCACCAGCTCGCCCCAGTGGTGGGCGGGGTGGATGTTGACCTCGATCACGCCCGGGTCGGGCGTGACACGCAAGGTCGCCAGGCGCGGATCTTTGGGCGGTTCGTAGCCTTCCATGATGATGGGCAACTTCATGGCCAGCGCGGTTTCTTCCACCGCCGCCACCACCTCCAAATAGTCGGCCAAGGTGCGTGTGGGCGGCATGAAAACATAGAGGCGGCCACCGCGCGGCTCGGCGCTGATGGCGGTGCGAGTGATCCAGGCGGCGGATTGGTGAGCGGCGGGCACGGTGCTGGCGGCTGGCAAGCCACGTGGCGACAACGGGGCCGCTGCGCCGGCATGCAGTCCGGTGCCATGCGCTGCATGAGCCGACGCAGCCGATGTCGTCGCACCGGGCCGCTGCAAGGCCATGTGCAATTCCCGCCTTGTAGGCAGTGGCGCAAACATCTGCGTTTGATCCACCGGGTGTATCCACGGCAAATCATCGTCGGCCGCCCAAGGCTGCGAATCCAGCGGCAGGCGGTAGCCCATGGCAGAGTCGCCAGGAATCAAATAACAACGCTCGGCGCGCAAAAACCACGGGCCGGTTTGCCAGCCTATGCCATTGGCGTTTTTGGCCAGTGGCAACACATGGCCTACGACTTTATCGAGGCCCTGACTAAATACTTTGCGCAGCCGCTCACGCTCCAGCGGATCGGCCAATTTGGCGTCAAAGGGATCGACATTGGTGGGCAACTTGCGCTCGCGCCACAGGTAGTACCAAACATCTTCAAACGCGGGGAACACGTACTTGGCGTTCAAGCCCAAACGAGCGGCCACACCACTCAAGAACAAGGCGGCTTGTTCGGGGGTGACGCCATAGTCCTTGCTCTCATCGGCAAACAATTCCGGATGCGCCCAAACGGGGTGGCGGTCTTTGCGCCAAAACAAATTCAGCGACCAACGCGGTAGCTGCTCGCCGGGGTACCACTTGCCTTGGCCGTAGTGCAGCAAACCGCCGTCGCCGTATTTGGCGCGCAGTTTGTCCATGAGCTGGGCGCTCAAATGGCGTTTGGTGGGGCCCATGGCTTCGGTGTTCCACTCGGCCCCTTCGCGGTCATCGACTGACACGAATGTGGGCTCGCCACCTTGGGTCAAGCGCACATCGTTTTTGCGCAAATCGTCGTCCACCTGGTGGCCGAGTTTTTCTATGGTGGCCCATTGCGCATCGGTGTAGGGCAAGGTGACACGGGGCGCTTCCCACACCCGAGTCACCTTCATGTGGTGCTCAAAGTTGGTTTCGCATTGGTCGATGGCACCCGATATGGGGGCTGCCGAGCTGGGCTCGGGCGAACAGGCCAAAGGAATATGGCCTTCACCGGCCAGCAAACCCGAGGTGGGATCCAAACCAATCCAACCTGCACCGGGCAGATACACCTCGCACCAGGCATGCAGGTCGGTGAAGTCCACCTCGGTGCCGCTGGGGCCGTCGAGTGACTTCACATCGCTCTTGAGTTGAATCAAATAGCCCGACACAAAACGCGCGGCCAGCCCCAGGTGGCGCAGCAATTGCACCAAGAGCCAACCGGTGTCGCGGCAAGAACCGCTGCCATTGACCAAGGTTTCTTCCGGCGTTTGCACGCCGGGCTCTAGGCGAATCAAGTAGCTGATGTCTTTTTGCAGTTGCTGGTTCAGCGACACCAAAAAATCATTGGTGTGTTTTTTCTCGCGTGAAATACCGGCCAGGTAGGCGCTGAACTTGGGTGTGAGTTCGGCTTTGACGAGGTAAGGCGCAAGCTCCGTCGCCAAAGATTCGTCGTAACTGAAGGGAAATTTTTCAGCCGATGGTTCCAGAAAAAAATCAAAGGGATTGAGCACCGCCATTTCGGCAACCAGGTCAATCTCAATGCGAAAGCTGGTTGTCTTCTTCGGAAATACGAGCCGCGCCAAGTAATTCGACTGCGGGTCTTGCTGCCAGTTGATGAAATGCTCGCTGGGCGATACACGCATGGAATAACTCAAGATGCGTGTGCGCGAATGCGGCGCTGGGCGCAACCTCACCACCTGCGGCCCCAGGTTGATGGGACGGTCGTACTCGTAGTGCGTGACGTGGTTCAACGCGACGTGGATGGACATTCAAATACTCCGGGTAAGTCGATCAGCGAACCACCTTAGCCATCAAAAACGGCCACTTGTTGACACACGCACTTTAAACAGGCACCAAGAAGTCCCGGCTGATGCCCACGCCCAAGGTGCCCACACGCTCCAGGAACTGGGTCAGGTAGGCATGCAAGCCGGTGTCCATGATTTCTTCAATGTTGCCGTAGCGCAAATCAGCTTGCAGCCTGCCTGCGCGGCGCAAGGTTTCGTCGGAGTGTTCGTTGGCCACCATGCTCAAGTTGGACATTACCTCTTGCATGCAGGCGGCCAAAGAACGCGGCATGTCGGCACGCAGGATCAGCAACTCGGCCACTTTCTCGGGCCGAATCACATTGCGGTAAGCCTTGCGGTACACCTCAAAGCCCGACACCGATTTCAGAATGGCCGACCAGTGGTAGAAGTCGTATTCCACATCTTTACCGTTGCCTGCTTCACTGCCTGTAGCACTCGACTGGGACTGACTTTGCCCCGCTGGCGCAGCCATCGGCTCATGCCCCACCGCGTGAAATTTCACGTCGAGCAAACGTGCGGTGTTGTCGGCCCGCTCTAAAAAACTACCAATACGCAGAAAATGGAACGCCTCGTCTTGCAACATGGTGCCCACCGTCACGCCACGCGACAAATGCGAGCGGAACTTCACCCACTCAAACGCGGTACCCGGGTCTTTGGTGAAAGCCCCTTGCGCGACTAAACGCTGAAACTCCAGCCAAGTTTGGTTCTGCGTTTCCCACACCTCGGTGGTCAAGGTGCCCCGCACGGCCCGCGCGTTCTCACGCGCGGCCATCAAACAACTGCGAATGCTGGACGGGTTGGTGGCGTCAGACACCATGAAATCCATGACGTTTTGTGCCGTCACTTGGTCATGCCGTTTGAAAAAGTCATGCGTCAATTCGCTGATACTGAGCAGGCCCTTCCAGCCCTGTTCCGCCGCTGCGGCTGATTGCGGAAGCAAGGAGGTTTGGTAGTTCACATCGAGCATGCGCGCGGTGTTCTCCGCGCGTTCCATGTACCGCGCCATCCAATAGAGATGGTCTGCTGTTCTAGATAGCATCGTTCAACTCCTTTTACGCAGAGAACACCGCACGACGCTTCGCGTCTGGCTGTGTTGTGGCTTCGCCCCAAGCGCTACGCGCTTGACCTTCACGCTCCATGTATCGGGCCATCCAATACAAGTGGTCTGCGGTTCTAGACAACATAGCTGCGCTCCATTCGATTTACTGCACTCATCACGCCTCCAGCACCCAAGTGTCTTTGGTGCCCCCGCCCTGAGACGAATTCACCACCAGTGAGCCTTCCTTCAAGGCCACCCGGGTCAAACCGCCCGGCACCATTTGCACTGTTTTGCCCGAGAGCACAAAAGGCCGCAGGTCGATATGGCGGGGTGCGATGCCGGACTCCACAAAGGTGGGGCAGGTGGACAAACTCAAGGTGGGTTGGGCGATGTAACCCTCGGGGTTGGCTTCCAAGGCTTGGCGGAAATCGGCAATTTCTTGTTTAGTGGCGGCTGGCCCCACCAACATACCGTAGCCACCCGCGCCGTGCACTTCTTTCACCACCAATTCACCCAGGTGGTCGAGCACGTATTTGAAATCGTCCTTCTCGCGGCACTGGTAGGTGGGCACGTTGTTGAGTATGGGTTTTTCGCCCAAGTAAAACTCAATCATCTTGGGCACATAGGGGTAGATGGATTTGTCGTCTGCCACGCCGGTGCCAATGGCGTTGGACAGGGTCACATTGCCCGCGCGGTAGGCGCTGAGTAAGCCCGCGCAGCCCAGGGTGGAATCAGAGCGGAAGGCTTGGGGGTCGAGGAAGTCGTCGTCCACACGGCGGTAAATCACGTCCACACGTTTGGGGCCTTGGGTGGTGCGCATGTAGACGAAGTTGTCTTTGACATAGAGGTCTTGGCCCTCCACCAACTCCACGCCCATTTGCTGCGCCAAAAACGCATGCTCGAAATAAGCGCTGTTGTACATGCCGGGGGTGAGCACCACCACCATCGGCTCGTTCACACTGGCCGGAGCCACCGATCGCAGCGTTTCCAGCAACATGTCGGGGTAATGGGCCACCGGAGCCACACGGTGCTGGCTGAAGAGTTCGGGGAAGAGCCGCATCATCATCTTGCGGTTTTCCAGCATGTAGCTCACGCCGCTGGGCACACGCAGATTGTCTTCCAGCACGTAGTAACTGCCACTGCCATCGGGGTTGGCGGCGCGCACGATGTCGATACCAGCAATGTGCGAGTAAACCCCACCGGCCACATCCACCCCCATCATCTCGGGACGGAATTGCGCGTTTTTCGAGATTTGCTCGGCCGGAATCACGTTCGCACGCAGAATGGCTTGCTCGTGGTAAACGTCGTGAATGAAGCGGTTCAGCGCCGTCACACGCTGGCGCAAGCCCTTCTCCATCTCGCTCCATTCATGGGCGGGAATGACGCGGGGGATCAAGTCAAAGGGAATCAAGCGCTCTGTACCCGAGCCGTCTTCGTCCTTGGCGCCATAGACCGCGAAGGTGATGCCCACCCGGCGAAAAATCATTTCGGCTTCTTCGCGCCGGGCGCGCATCACGTCGCCGGGTTGGCCTGCCAGCCAGCGGTCGTAGGTGGCGTAGTGGGCTCGCACCGCCTTGTCCGTGGCGTGCATTTCGTCGAATCGGGCGGGGCTGCTCATGCGTCTTCCTCGTTTCGGTTTGGTTTTTCCAGCACCTGATTTGTAACGTGCTTGACCGCAGGGTAGCAAACTTCGCACCAGGCCCGGCTGATGGCCCTGCGGTGTATAAGGCGCAGTGAATCGTCAAGGCATGGAATGCCAGTAACGACGTACCACGTGCCGCCAACATTGCCCAGTGGGTTGACTGGACGACCACCCCCACGCGCCGCACTGCGCCGCCTGCACCACCGCAGCCCCTTGCGACGCCCAGCGCCGCACCACTTCAGGAGCCGGGTGACCAAAGCGGTTGCGGTAACCCGCTTGCACCACCACCACTCTCGGTAGCGCGGTATGCACAAAGAGGGTGCTGCTGGAGGTTTTGCTGCCGTGGTGGGGCGCAAACAGCACCGTGCTGGCGAGCGCGCTGCCATGCCGTTGCACCAAATCAGCTTCTTGGGGTTGTTCAATGTCGCCCGTCAACAGCAGGCTGCCGCCGCTTGCGCCGTGCGCAGCCGCCGCTTGAATGCGCAACACACAAGACATGGCGTTAGGTTTGAGCACACGTTCATAGTCTTGCGGCGTGGGGTGCAGCACCTCAAACCGAACACCGTCCCACCACCAGGTTTGACCTGCCACGCAACGTGTACTGGGAATGCCCTGGGCCTGGGCTTGCCACTGCAAGGGGTTGAAGTCTTCCAAGGAACTGCGCAGCTCGCCAACGGGAAGCGAACGCATCAAGGCCGAGGCACCGCCTACATGGTCGGTGTCGCGGTGACTGAGCATGAGTTTGTCAATGCGGCGCTCGCCGCGTGCACGCAGCAGGGGCAAGAGTACACGCTCGCCCGCGTCGGAATCCACCGAATACTGCGGGCCTGCGTCAAATATCAGCAGGTGGTTTTGGGTACGCACCAAGGCTGCGGTGCCCTGCCCTACATCCACCGCCACCAACTCAAACTGCCCCTGTTCGGGTCGTTGAATTTGCGGCCAGCACAGGGGCAAACACAAAGGTAAAGCCAAACAGCGCAAACGCCAAGGCAAGGGCAGAACCAAGAGAGCAGCCCCCAGCAGCGCCGCCACTTGCGCCCACCAAGGCGCAACCGGCACCGTCCACAGCACACCGGGCCACGACGCCAACCAGGTCAACCATTGACTCAACCAGTGAATGAACTGCGCTGCAATCAACCACAACGGCGGAACCACCACGCCCATCAACGCCAGCGGTGTCACCACAAAACTGATGACGGGTATGGCGAGCAAATTGGCGACAAACCCCACCAAGGAGAGTTGCTGAAAAAACACCAAACTCAAAGGGGCCAAGCCCACCGTGGCAATGGCTTGGGTGCGTAGACCCGCCGCCAAAGCATGGCGCATCTGCGCCCAAGGTGATGGTTGAAACGAAGCGGACTCGTGTTGGCCCGAGGCCATCAACAAACCCACGGCGGTGAACGACAGCCAAAACCCAGGGGCCAACAAAGCCCAAGGATCCAAAGCCGTGACCACCACTGCCGCTAACAACAACACCAGCGGCCAGGGCCAACGTCGGCCACTGCTGTACAGCAAGGTCACCACCGCCAACATCCACACCGTGCGCTGGGCGGGCACACCCCAACCGGCAAAGACGGCATAAGCCAAGGCGGCGAACAAGCCGATCCAGCGGCCCGCCAGTGGTGCAGGAATGAACAGCACAGCCCGTTGGTGCCGCCGCCACAAGGCTTGTGCGATGGCACCGGCCAGCCAGGCCAGCATGGTCACATGCAAACCGCTGATGCTCACCAAATGGGTGATGCCTGTGGCGCGAAACAACGCCCAATCGTCGCGGTCGATGGCGGCTTGGTCACCCACGGCGAGGCCAGCCAGCACACCGGCCAGTCGTGCATCGGGCACCTGCGCTTCTATGCCATCACGCACCGACTGGCGTGCGCGCAACAAACCCAAACCCGCTGGATCTAGCAGTTGTGCACCCTTCTCCCGCACATAGCCCGTGGCCCCCAAGCCTTGCTCCAGCAAATACAGCTCATAGTCAAAACCGTGCGGGTTCATCAAACCGTGAGGGCGTTTGAGGCGCACCTGCAGCTTCCAGCGCTGACCGGCTTTCATCTGTGAAGCCACACCGACCCCGCCTTTGTTGTCGTACCAACCCAGGGCCAGTTGTTCAGGCAACTTCACCCCTTGGCCGCGCAGCAGGGCAGACTCCACCTGAAAACGAAACCGCACACCTTGCGCCACCTCACGCGGCAAGCCTGAGACGATGCCTTGCACCTGAAGGTCCAGCCCTTCAAGTTGTGGGCTCAGTTGGTTTGCCATCCGGTTATGACCCCAGCCACCGGCCACGGCAAATCCAAGAGCCGCCATCAACAAGCTGGCCTCCAAAGAAGATCGAAACCGCCTCACACAAAACAGCGCGGCAGCCAGGCCGCCAATCGCTCCATACATCCATAGCGCCCACAGCGTTGCTTGAGTCAACTGGGCGGCCACACCCGTCAGCCAAGCCAATGCCCAGCCAACGGCAGCGGCTGGCGAGGTTGGGTCTGTGGCTGCTGTGATGGACTTGTTGAACAAAATGCGGTGCGGTGGCTCAAACGGTGTTTTAAAAAGCGCCCCAGTGTAGGATTGCCCCCCTCAACTTTTTCCCCCTCTGAAGCAGGCCCCCATCATGTCGATTTCCATCTACGACCGTCTCTCCCAACTCAGCATCACCCTGCCCCGCGTCGCCATTCCAGCCGCCGCCTATGTGCCCTTTGTGCGCACCGGCAACCTGGTGTTTTTGTCGGGCCACATTGCCAAACGTGATGGCAAACCTTGGGTCGGGCAATTGGGCAAAGACCTCGACACCGCCACCGGCGCACAAGCCGCACGCGCCGTGGCCATCGATTTGCTGGGCACGCTGCACGCAGCGGTGGGTGACTTGAACCAGGTCAGCCGCATCGTCAAGTTGATGAGTTTGGTCAACAGCACCGCTGTGTACACCGAACAGCACCTGGTCACCAACGGTTGTTCGGAATTGCTCGGCGAGGTGTTCGGTAGCGCGGTGGGCGCGCACGCACGCAGCGCCTTTGGTGTGGCACAGATTCCGCTCGGGGCCTGTGTGGAGATTGAGCTGATCGCCGAAGTGAAATGAGCGCCTTGTTTCAACGACCCCGCCTGCTCTGGGCATTGATGGCGGGGCTGTGCGTCCTGGCCGTGGCTTTGGCCCTGGTGTCTCAGCATGTGTTTGGCATGGAGCCCTGCCCCTGGTGCGTATTGCAGCGAGTCATTTTTCTGGCGATTGCTTTGGAATGTGTGGTGGGCTACTTCACGCCATCTACAAACGCCAGCCGCATGGTCGCAATCTCGACTTTTTTGTTGAGCGCCTGCGGCATCGCGGCCGCACTGTGGCAACACTTTGTGGCGGCGGCCAGCAACTCCTGCAATCTCACCTTGGCTGACCAAATCGTCAGTGGCTTGATGCTGGATACCTTGCTGCCCGATGTATTCTCACCCCGCGCGTCTTGTGCCGATGCGGCGGTAAACCTGTTGGGCATGCCCTACGAGTTTTGGAGCCTGGGGCTGTTTGCCTTGCTGGCGGGGTTGAGTTTGAAGTTGTTCTTCAGCAAAGCCAACTGAGACCAAACCCGTTTGAGTAAACGCTAAATAGGTCGCCGAAGATGCGCGCGCTGCGAGGGACTTGTTCAGCGTTTCCTCAAATCGCTACAGCTTGGGCTGCACATCAAAGAAAACCGTCATGCGTTTTTTCGGTGACAAGTAGGCCCTGGGGTCAGGCTCCAGTTCTGAAGGGCGTAGCGTGCGCGCCACCACCAAGTCGTGCTCTTTTTCCGTGTCGATGATGATGGCCTCGTCTTTGGGTACGTTCGGGTCGTAAATTTGCACGCTGGGCTTGAGGGGTCGCGAGCTGTTCACCGAGGTGACCATGCCAATGGCCCCGTTGTTCAGTGCCACCAAGGTGCCCGGTGGGTAAATGCCAACGCAGCGCACAAAGGTCATCAACGCCGTTGCATCAAACTGATTTCGCTGCTGGCTGTACATCAGCGACAGCGCTTCATGCGGCGTACGCGCTTGGGCGGCGATGCTGGGGTTGCACAACTCGTCGTAACGGTTGGCAATAGCCACCACCTTGGCCGACTGTTGCATCATGGCTCCACGCAGTCCACGTGGATAACCCGTGCCATCTGCATGTTCATGGTGCTCGGCAATCACCGCCAACACCTCGTGCGGCAGTGCCAGGCGCTTCACTGCGTCCACCCCTTTGACGCAGTGCTGTGTAAACACACTCAATTCCGCTTGTGTCAGTGGCGTAGAGGGGTTGGCGATACGGGGTGGCAAATCACTCTCACCCGCGTCGTGGAACATGGCCCCTTGGCCAATCGCACGGATGGTGGTGCTGGGTAGTTTCATTTCGCGCGCCAAAATCATGGCCAGCACGGCCACGTTCAAGGAGTGGTTGTAGGCCACTTCGCCTTTGACGCGGTCGCCCATGAGGTGAATGGCAATGTCGGCATCCATGAGCATGGAGTCGGCCATGGAGTCCACCAGCTTGGCCACATCGCGTTTCACATCTTCGGGCCGTGCCAGCAAATTTTTGTTCACTGCTTGCGCGACCTTGGCGCTTGCAAGCAATTGCTGTTCGCAAGCCTGCATGCGCTGGCGGTGGTCTTGCAGTCGTTCCAAACGTGATGCCTTGGCAACCAAGGCAGGGGCCAAATCTGGCTGAGACTTAGGCGCTGAAGCAGTCGCCACAGGTGCCGACCCCACAGGCACAGCCAACGGCTGGCAGTCGCTTTTTTCGGGGGCAATTCGCACGCGCTCCAAACCCAAGGCCTGGATTGTGGCAATCTGATCCGCCGTTTTTATTTTGAAACTGGAGAACGGAAACGGGTGCTGCGACCACTTCAAGTCCAAATGCACGTACAGCCCCACGCACAACTGCGATGGCAAAACGGTAGTGGCATGCATGGGATCAAGAGGTTTGTTCATTGCAAGTCGGCCAAGAGGCCAGGGGCACAGGATGGTTTTCGGATCACGACGGTGTGACTTGAGAAAAACATCAACCAACCAGGGCCTTGCCTGTTTTGAACACCTGTTACTAAAGAGCGTGCGGCAAAAGCCGATACCCCTGGGGATGAAAAACCTCAGCCTCATCCTGATCGTTGACGACTCTGCGAGCTTCCGTACGGTGGCGCGTATGGCCTTGGAACGCGCGGGCCACCAAGTGGTGGAAGCCGAGCATGGCGAGGCCGGTTTGAAGCAACCCGACGGCCCGCGTCTGGCCTGCGTGGTGAGCGACTTGAACATGCCACGCATGGATGGTGCCACCTTCGTGGAACAAGTGCGCAAACACAGCCGCCAATCCCAGGTGCCCATCATCATGTTTTCCACCGAAGCCAATGTGAACAAGATGGCGCGCTGCCGCGATGCGGGCGTGCGCGCTTGGTTGTCCAAACCATTTTTACCGCACGTGCTGGTGAATGCAGTGGCCCAAGTGACAGGCGTGACGGGCATGGATAAGTTGGACAAACACGCATGAACAACAGACTCTCCCGCTGCTTACAAGTCCTGTGGTGGCCAGCAGAACGTTGCCTGGCCCTGCCTTCAAAGTTTTTGATGGTGTTTACTCGTTTGGTTCTGCCAACGATCGCAGCGGCTGCCCTTTTCCCTTGGACGGGTTGGCCCGGGGCCGTGGCTGCCGCGCTGATGGTCGCGTATTTCCAAACAGCAGCGGCCCAGCAACGCAAGCAACGCCTGACCAACATCCTGCACACCTTGGAACAAGCCAGCAG
>JBJTHI010000318.1:0-14462 GCA_046094425.1 Burkholderiales bacterium
GTGTTGACCATTGCGTACTTCGACCGGTTGGGGGTGCCCCGGCTGTCATGACCTCAAACTCTCGAACCGCCTGGTGCGGACCCGCATGCCAGGTGGTGTGGCAGGGGTGCCTCCGATAATGGAGGCCCCCTATGCCGATGACAGCGCCATAATCCAGCCCTTGCGCACCGCACCCTGCCACCACCATGAATCAGCCTGATATGCACGACGGGGATACCCCCAACGACGACATTGATGAGGTGCCGCCGCCTGCACGTCCAAGACGCCGGGGCATTTATATCTTGCCCAACCTGTTCACGTTGGCGGCATTGTTCGGCGGCTTTTATGCGGTGGTGATGGCCATGAACGGACGCTTTGAGCAAGCCGCCATTGGCGTGTTTTGTGCCATGGTGCTGGACAGCCTGGATGGCCGGGTGGCGCGCATGACCAATACCCAAAGCACCTTTGGTGAACAAATGGACAGCTTGTCCGACATGGTGTCGTTTGGTGCGGCACCTGCTTTGATCGTTTACGAGTGGGCCCTCAAGGGCATGGGCAAAGCGGGTTGGATTGCCGCCTTCGTTTATTGCGCCTGTGCGGCGCTGCGTTTGGCCAGGTTCAACACCAACATCAGCGTGGTGGACAAACGATTCTTCCAAGGTCTCCCGAGCCCGGCAGCCGCTGCTTTGGTGATGGGGTTCATATGGGTGATGGTCGACTACGGTTTGGACGTGCGCAACACTGGCCCCTGGTTGGCTTGGACCGCATTCGGTTTTACTTTGTTTTCAGGTTTGACCATGGTGACCAACGCGCCGTTTTATAGCTTCAAAGATGTGAGCTTGAAGCGCTCGGTTCCTTTTGTGGTCATCGTCGCTATAGCCTTGGCGATTGCCCTCATCAACGTTCACCCGCCCCTGGTGTTGTTTGGGCTGTTCTGTCTATACGGTTTGTCGGGCTACGCGGTTTACGCTTGGCGGCGTATGAAAGGCAAACCGGTGAGCGTGATTGCTACCTCGACCGACGAGCCTGATGAACGCGGCTTGCACTGATTGCTTTTCATCTGCTACATTCACCCTCTATGAACACCTTCTCTGCCGCGCTGCTAGGCCTACTAGGAGACCCACGGGCTCGCGCGTAGAGACACGTTCACACGTTTTCGACTACCACGGCCCGTATGCAAACAGCAGCGGGCCGTTTCGTTTGTGTGCGCTGTTTGCGAGTCAACACTCTGAAGTCATGCTTTGAAGGAACCCCATGCTCTCGCAACCGCAAACGAAATACCGCGCTTTTGCACCCGTCGCCTTGCCCGATAGAACCTGGCCCAATGCCGTGCTGACGCGCGCACCGCTGTGGTTGAGCACCGACCTGCGCGACGGCAACCAGGCGCTGATTGAACCGATGGACGCCACACGCAAACTGCGTTTGTTCCAAATGCTGGTGCGCATTGGCTTCAAAGAAATTGAGGTGGGTTTTCCTTCGGCTTCACAAACCGATTTTGATTTTGTGCGTGTGTTGATTGAAGGGGGGCACATCCCTGGCGATGTCACCATCCAGGTACTCACGCCTGCACGTGAGGCCTTGATTCGCCGCACCTTTGAATCATTGGTAGGCGCACGCGCGGCCATTGTTCATGTCTACAACGCCACCGCACCCATCATGCGCCGTGTGGTGTTGGGTTTGGATGAAGACCAAACCGTGTTGCTTGCCACCACCCATGCGCAGTTGATCCGCGAACTGTCGCAAACGCAGCCATCGACTGCCTTCACCTTCCAATACTCACCCGAAATGTTTTCGGGCACCGAGTTGGCGTTCTCCAAACGGGTGGTCGATGCGGTGACTGAAGTGTGGCAGGCGTCGCCGCAGAACAAGTGCATCATCAACTTGCCTTCTACCGTGGAGCACTCCACCCCCAATGTATTCGCCGACATGATTGAGTGGATGCACAGACACCTGGCTCGGCGTGATGGCATTGTGTTGTCCGTGCATCCGCACAACGACAGAGGCACGGGCACGGCTGCTGCTGAGTTGGCCTTGATGGCGGGCGCTGACCGGGTGGAAGGCTGTTTGTTCGGCAATGGCGAGCGCACCGGCAATGTGGACTTGGTCAATTTGGCGCTGAACCTTTACACCCAAGGCGTCTCGCCCGGATTGGATTTTTCAGACATTGATGAGGTTCGCCGCTGTGTCGAGCATTGCAACCAACTGCCTGTGCACCCGCGCCATCCTTACGTGGGTGATTTGGTCTACACCTCGTTCTCGGGTTCACACCAAGATGCCATCAAGAAGGCATTTGCGGCACGCAAAGAAGGGGACATCTGGGACATGCCCTATTTGCCTATCGATCCCAAAGACCTCGGGCGCAGCTACGACGCGGTGATTCGTGTCAACAGCCAGTCGGGTAAAGGCGGCATTTCCTATTTGCTGGAGACCGAGTACGGTTTGGAGTTGCCACGGCGGCTCCAAATTGAATTCAGCCAAGTGGTGCAAGCCGAGATGGACGACAGCGGCAAAGAAATGGCGGCAGCAGACTTGTGGCGAATCTTTGACCAAACCTACGCACTCAGCACCGCCAGCGAATTGCATCCGGCGGTGACAGAGCGCGCCAGCGGCGGTGTGGCGTTAACGGTGGATGTGACGCTGCAAAACCAAACGTTGCGTGTGACGGGGCATGGCAGTGGCCCCATCGATGCGTTTGTGCAGGGTTTGAACCAACACCTCGCACCAACACTGCGTGTGCTGGACTACCACGAACACGCCTTACGCAGCGGCTCTGATGCCCAAGCCGTGGCCTATTTGGAGTTGCGTTTTGGTGATTCGCTCACCGCTTTTGGCGTGGGGTGTGATGCCAACATCATCAGCGCTTCGCTCAAAGCCATTCTCAGCGGGGTGCGGCGCGCCATGGCAGACGGTGCCGTGGGCCTGGCGGCGCAGGCCCAAACAGCGCACACGCTTTAGCATCGCAGTCATTCAGTCTATGGAGGAGTATCCGCATGCCCGACCAACTCATTATTTTTGACACCACCTTGCGCGACGGCGAACAGTCGCCCGGCGCATCCATGACCAAGGACGAAAAGCTGCGCATTGCGCGGCATTTGGAGCGCTTGCGTGTGGACGTGATTGAAGCGGGTTTCGCCGCTTCATCCAACGGCGACTTTGAAGCGGTGAAAGCCATTGCCGATGCCATCAAAGACTCCACCGTGTGTTCCTTGGCCCGTGCCAACGACCGCGACATTTCGCGCGCTGCTGAAGCTTTGGCGGGTGCGCCCCGTTCGCGTATTCACACCTTCATTGCCACCAGCGAGCTTCATATGGAGAAGAAGCTGCGCATGACACGCGACCAGGTGTTTGAGCAGGCCAAGGCTTCGGTGCGTTTTGCGCGCAGCTTGGTGGGCGATGTGGAGTTCTCACCCGAGGACGGTTACCGCTCTGACCCCGATTTTTTGTGCCGAGTGATTGAAGCGGTGATCAAGGAAGGTGCCACAACCATCAACTTGCCCGACACCGTGGGTTACGCCATTCCTGAGCTCTACGGCAATTTCATTTTGAATTTGCGCCAGCGTATTCCCAATGCAGACAAAGCGGTGTGGTCTGTGCATTGCCACAACGATTTGGGTATGGCGGTAGCGAATTCTTTAGCCGGAGTGAAGATTGGTGGGGCTCGGCAAGTGGAATGCACCATCAACGGCCTGGGTGAACGCGCTGGCAATTGCGCCTTGGAAGAGGTGGTGATGGCGGTGCGCACACGCAAAGACTATTTCGGGCTCACCCTGGGCATAGATGCCTCGCAAATCGTGCCCATTTCGCGCCTGGTGTCGCAAACCACGGGTTTTGTGGTGCAACCCAACAAAGCGGTGGTGGGTGCCAATGCTTTTGCTCATGCGTCGGGCATTCACCAAGACGGTGTGCTCAAGGCGCGCGACACCTACGAAATCATGCGTGCTGAAGATGTGGGTTGGAGCGCCAACAAAATTGTGCTGGGCAAGTTGTCAGGGCGAAACGCTTTCAAGCAGCGCCTGCAAGAGCTGGGCATTCAGTTGGGCTCAGAAACCGAAGTCAACGCCGCCTTTGCCAAGTTCAAAGAGTTGGCCGACCGCAAGAGCGATATCTTTGATGAAGACATTCTGGCGCTGGTGATGGACGAGTCCGTCACGGCGGAATCAGAACACTACCGTTTGTTGTCGCTCAAGCAGCATTCGGAGATGGGTGAGCGCCCTCAAGCGACCGTTGCTTTTTCTGCGGGCACGGTGGAGCACCATGCGCAAAGCGAAGGCAATGGCCCGGTCGATGCCAGCTTGAAGGCCATTGAGTCCAAACTGCAAACAGGGGCGGAAATGCTGCTGTACTCGGTGAATGCCATCACCTCGGGCAGCACAGAATCGCAAGGCGAAGTGACAGTGCGCTTGCAGCACGGCGGGAGGGTGGTCAACGGTGTGGGGGCGGATCCGGACATCGTGGTGGCCTCGGCCAAAGCCTATTTGTCAGCCTTGAACAAGTTGCACAGCAAAACCGAAAGGGTGGCGGCCCAGGGTTAACCCAGGCCCGCATCTTTCACCAGGTCGCTCTTTTGCTTCAAGCAACACTGGATGGTCGCTTATTTTGTGGGCTTCGAAGATCAATTTCAGTTGATGTCGAGCGCTACGCACCCATGCGACAGCGCCTGGACGGCCGGATGCGGTCTCAACTCCTCGCCAATGCCCTCGGGCATTGGCTGCGGCCGTCTCGACCACCCCGGCTCGCCCATGCACTGCCGCATGGGCGCGTCCCCGGTGAAATATGCGGGCTAGCCTTAGTTCATGAGGTTTGGCTTGAGGAAAGTCTTTTAAGTTTTTGATCTTGCGAGACTTTTCTCTCTCGCCTACACTGCGCACCGTAGAGTGAAAGGTGGCTATGCGCGGACTCATGAAATCAACGGCAGCGGTCTTATTGGTGCTTGGCCTGGCCTGTGGTTGGAGTGGCGCGGCTTGGGCTTCAAGCAACAAGAGCAGCGTGGGCAGCAAAAACGCCGCCCAAAGTGCAGCCAAAAAGTCAGACGGCAACAAGCGGGCCAAGGCGCAAAAAGCGACAGTTGCCAAAGGTGAGCGTGCCGACATTTCTTCCAGCAAATCCAAACCCCGTGTGGTGGTGAACAGCCGCCATGTCAAACGGGTGGTCGCTCCACCGCGTTTGTCTCACGGCCAGGTGTTTGGTTTGCATGAAACCACCGACGAGCTGGATCTCAAGTCCAGCGTGGCCTTGGTGGTAGACCAAGACACCAACGAAGTGTTGTTCAGCAAGAACTCCCAAGCCGTGTTACCCATTGCGTCGCTCACCAAACTCATGACCGCGGTCGTGGTGGCCGATGCGAATTTGCCTTTGGAAGAAGTTCTCACCGTCACCGTGGACGATGTGGACACGGAAAAAGGCAGCCGTTCACGTCTGAAAGTGGGTACGGAATTGACGCGCGGCGAAATGTTGCATTTGGCCTTGATGTCTTCGGAGAATCGGGCTGCGCATGCCTTGGGCCGCAATTACCCAGGCGGTTTGTCAGCTTTTGTAGCGGCCATGAACCGAAAAGCGCGTGAATTGGGTTTGTTGGATACGCGTTATGTTGAACCAACAGGCTTGTCCAGCCGCAACCAATCCAGCGCAAGCGACCTAGCCAAACTGGTGGCTGCTGC
Source organism: Burkholderiales bacterium (assembly GCA_046094425.1). GTDB lineage: Bacteria > Pseudomonadota > Gammaproteobacteria > Burkholderiales > Burkholderiaceae_C > JANPCX01. The sequence goes on from JBJTHI010000318.1 coordinate 5,637, forward strand.
CCATCGTTATCCCATGATTCGTGAGCTTTCCACCTCGCCCGAGTACTGGGTCGAGGTAGATCATCAGGTTCAGCACTTCAAAAACACCAATGGTCTGGTGGGCAATGCGGTTTGGGACATCGGCCTGCAAAAAACCGGATACATCGCTGAAGCCGGTCGCTGTTTGGTGATGCAAGCCAAACTTGCCGGTCGCAAGCTGATCATGGTGTTTTTAGATTCGGCTGGACGTTATTCCCGCATCGGCGATGCGGAGCGCGTCCGCAAGTGGTTAGAAGAGAGTCTTCCGCAGGCCAACAGTGGCCGTTTGGCTGTGCAGTGAACAACCGTTTCCCTAAGCCGCTTTGGCGGTATGCCCGAGGCTGGCGGAGATTTCTGCTGCGGTGCTTTTGAGTTTGGCGATCCAGGCGTCTTCTAGGCGATCCGCCGGGGCTGAGATAGACAGGCCCGCCACCAAACGACCTTGGTCGTCCAAGATGGCAGCGGCCATGCAGCGCACGCCCAGTTCCAACTCTTCCTCGTCGCGCGCCAACCCCATTTGTTGAACGCGAGCCAGTTCTTTCTCCAACAAGGGCAGGCTGGTGATGCTGTTGCGCGTGTGGCCTGCCAAGCCGGTGCGGCTGGCGTAGGCGCGAACGCGCGGGGTCTCGTCGTAAGCCAGGAACAGTTTGCCGACCGACGTGAGGTGCAGCGGTGCGCGGCCACCAATGGCGCGCACCACCTGCATGCCGCTGCGTTCGCTGAAGGCGCGTTCGATGTACACAATTTCGTCGCCTTGGCGCACTGACAAATTCACCGGTTGGTTGGTGAGCTTGTGCAACTCACGCATGGGGCCCAGGGCCGCCTCACGCACGTCGAGCCGGGCTTTTACCAAGTTGCCCAGTTCCAGCAGCCGCATGCCAAGCCTGTAGTTGCCCGCCTCAGGGCGATCGACATAACGGCCTATCACCAAGTCGTTCAAGATACGGTGGGCGGTGGACGGGTGCAAGCCGGTTTTTTCGCTGATGACCTTGAGCGACACTGGGTCTTGGTACGAGGCCAGCAAGTCCAGCAGTTGAAACATGCGCTCCAGCACCTGGATGCTGGGCGATTTGGGTTCATTCGTTTTCATGCCGCGATTCTCTCGCAGTTTGCTGTTTTCCTGTATAGCGAAAATGCAAGCTGCATCACGAGATGTGAAAACTCAAGTCACTTTCCACTTTTCGATGACGTTGAAGGCGCTGCGTATTGCGCCTTCCAGCGTGGCGGGGTAGGGGCCATCAACATAGTCGGCAGCCGCCCACAAACCCGGTGCGATCAAGGAAGCGGGGCGCGCCAGGTTGGGGCTGCAGCGGAAAGTCCCCCGTTTTTCGGTGAGGCAGCGCAGGTGTGTGGGTGGTTCCAACAAAAAAGTTTGCAGCGCAGTTTGTGCTTGGCGCAGCACAGCGGCTTCAGTCGCCGCCGCACCACGCTCCACCCAAGGCGCGGCTCCGCTGATGACAAAACTCAGCTCACCTGCTGCGCCACCCAACTGGCCCAAGTCGAAAACAAACTGGGCTGGGTTCTCGTCGGCGTCGCTCGCCAAAGCGAGCATGGGCTCGGGCAACCGTGTGCCGGGGCAGTGCAAGGTGACGGTGACGATGGGCTCATAACGCAGCGCGGCGGCGGTGGCCGACCACAGGGGATTGATTCTGCGCGTCAGCCGAGCGGCTTCAGCGGCGGTGCAGGCCAGCACCACCTGGTCGTAGGTGGTTGGGGTGCCCTGGCTGCTGGACGTTTCTACTTGCCAAGTCGCTACATTGCTGCTCCTGCGGTGCAAAGCCTGTACCCGCTGGTGGGTGTGGATGTGGGCACCGTGCGCTTCCAACCACCGCTGTGCGGGTTCCGGCAATAAGCTGCCCAAGCCTTGTTGAGGAAGTAGCAAATCAGAAGCGCCCGGGCCACTGAGCAAAGCGTCTTTCAGCACACGCAGAAAAACCGTTGCGCTGGCGTCTATGGCGGGCGTGTTGAGCGCGGCGATGCACAGCGGGTCTAGAAAATCGTCGCGCAGTTTTTGGGGCAGGGCGCTGGTTAAGTCGGCTACCGTTTGTTCTGGTGCGCAGCGAAATCCTTGTGCGGCCCACTTGACTGCCAGCAGGCACAAAGCCCAACGTTCAGCCACCGACCAACTGCGGTTCTTCCACACGGCATGTACGAAGGCCCAGGCAGGGTGGCCCTTGTCCAATCGCAAACCTTGTCCTTGTGGATTCACCAAACACAGGGGTCTGCGGTCGAACGCTTTGGTGAGATCAACCCCCAGTGTTTGCATCAAAGCCAGGGTATGGGTGTAGGCCCCAATCAAGATGTGCTGGCCGTTGTCCACACGCGGCCCCTCGGGCAAATGCACCGTGCGGGCGCGGCCACCCAGCGTGCCCGCCATCTCGTAAACCGTGACCTGGTGCCCCGCTTGAGTGGCATGCACAGCGGCGGCCAGGCCTGCCCAGCCTGCGCCTATCACCGCTACTTTCATCAACGACCGCGCCAGTTCGTGCGCACCGCAATCCACAACTTGCGCAGTGGTGTGAGCGATGTGCGTTGGTGGAGCACGCGAAAGTCATCGGCTTCAATTTCGCGCAGCAAGGTGCGGTAAATGTTGGCCATCATCAAACCAGGTTTTTGCGCGGCGCGGTCTGCTTCGGGCAATAACGAGAGGGCCTGGTCGTAGGCGGCGTGGGCGCGTTCAGCTTGGAACTTCATCAGCGCTGTGAAACGTTCGCTGTAGCCCCAGGGTGCTTTGCGGTTGAGCAACTCGTGGGCTTTCACATCGAAACGGTGCAGTTCAGACACGGGTAGGTAAATGCGACCACGCCGTGCGTCGTCGCCCACGTCTCGAATGATGTTGGTGAGTTGCATGGCTTGCCCCAGTTGGTGGGCATATGCGACCGTATTGGGTTGTGTGGCACCAAAAATCTGCGCGGCCACCTCGCCCACCACACCGGCCACCAGGTGGCAGTAACGCTGCAACTGGGGAAAGTCGAGGTAGCGGGTTTGTTCCAGATCCATCTGGCAGCCTTCAATCACGGCGTGCAGGTGCTCGGCACGAATGTTGAAGGTGTCGGTGTGGGGTATGAGGGCTTTCATCACCGGATGGCTCGCGTTGCCTGCGAAGCTGCTGGCGACTTCTTTGCGCCACCAGGCGAGTTTGGTGGCGGCCACGCTGGCTTCGCTGGTTTCGTCCACCACGTCGTCCACCTCGCGGCAAAAAGCGTAGAAGGCGGTGATGGCCGCGCGTCGTGTGGGCGGCAAAAACAAAAAGGCGTAATAAAAGCTGGAGCCGCTCTTGGCTGCTTTTTCTTGGACGTATTGTTCGGGTGTCATGCGGTGGCGTGCTGAGGCTGCTTGGTTGCGCGCATGCGGGCTGCGCGCCACAACAAAGTCGGGCCATCCCAAACGGTGACGGTAGGGCGCTGCGTCATGGTGGCAAAGTTCAAGCGTTCTATTGTCTCCAAGATGCGCAGGCCACCTTGCACCACCAGGCGCAACTCCCAACCGGCGCGACCCGGCAGGCTGTGTACCAAGGGTGCGCCTTCGTGCATCAAACCGCGTGTCCACGAGACGAGTTGGCGCAAGGTGTTGCGCAGCTCAAGGCTATCCGGGCCCGCCAAGACGTTCTCAGCCTTTAGTCCGTGGCGTGTGCAATCTTCCAGCGGCAGGTACAAGCGCCCGCGTGTCACGTCGATGGACAGGTCTTGCCAAAAATTAGCCAATTGCAAGGCGGTGCAAATGGCATCACTTTGCTGCAAGGCTGGGCTGTCATGCACGCCATAAAGCTGCAGCAACAGGCGGCCTATGGGGTTGGCGGAGCGGCGGCAGTAGTCGAGCAACTCGCTGCGGTCGCGGTACTGCTTTTGGAGCAGGTCTTGCTCGAAGGCGCTCAATAAATCGGTGAAGAGCGAAACGGACAGTTGGTGCTGCTGGATCACAGGGGCCAGCGGTTCAAACACGGGTTTCCATCGGTTGGAAATAGGTTGGCCCGCCACCGAGTTCAGCAAATCATGGCGGTAGGCGTGTAAATCGTTTTGTCGTGTGTGGCTGTCCAGGTCACCTTCATCGGCCAAGTCGTCGGCCGTGCGGGCAAACCAATAAATCGCCGCCACCGCAGGCCGCAACTTAGGCGGACACAGGATGGAGGCGACGGGGAAGTTTTCGTAGTGGTTGACGGACATGCAAGGCGAAGTGGGCGAACTGCTTTGGTGGCGATTGTCCACTGCCCAAGGTTTCTGCTCTGCTTGTGCTGAACGAGTTGACACCATCGCGTCAGCCCCATACATTACTGACCGGTCAGTCAGTTATTGCTGTTTTTCTCGTCTTCTCCTGACCTCCCACTTGAGAACATTCCCCAGGGGGCGCCATGCGTTCTGTTTCCGTCCTTCTTGTTACCTTGGCCCTGCTGGCCGCCTGCTCCCGCCCCGCCTCGGCGCCCGAGCCGATACGGGCGGTGCGAACGATCACGGTGCAAGACCAATCGGCGTCGGCTCGCCTGGAATACGCGGCCGAGGTTCGTGCGCGAACCGAATCGCGCCTGAGTTTTCGCGTGGGGGGCAAGTTGATCAAACGGCAGGTGGATTTGGGCGATGCGGTGAAAGCCGGGCAGGTGCTGGCCCAACTCGATTCGCAAGACTTGAAACTCGCCCAAGACAGTGCCCGCGCGCAAATGGCCGCCGCTCAGGCGAACGTCGACTTGGCTGCCGCTGACTTCAAACGTTTCAAAGACTTACGCGAGCAAAATTTCATCAGCGCCGCTGAGTTGGAGCGCCGTGAAACCACGCTCAAAGCGGCGTTGGCGCAACTGAATCAAAGCAGGGCACAAACTCAGGTTCAGACCAACCAGGCCGGTTATGCGGTGCTGGTGAGTGATGTGGCCGGTGTGGTCACGGGTGTGGACGCTGAACCCGGTGCGGTAGTCAGCCCGGCCAGCCCCGTTTTACGCGTAGCGCAGAACGAGCCGCGTGATGTGGTGTTTGCCGTGCCCGAGGACAGGGTGTCGCAGATTCGCACCTTGGCGGCTTCGCCCAGCAACGCCTTCAGAGCCCGAGCCTGGGGCGATGACAAACCTTGGTGGACATTGAAGGTGAGGGAAGTCGCAGCCTCGGCCGACCCGCTGACACGCACTTTTTTGGTCAAGGCTGATTTGAGTGCCAGCGCCTCGGCCCAAGTGAACCTTGGGCAAACGATGTCGGTGGTGGTGGACTTGCCTCCAGTGGCAGGCATCACCAAATTACCGCTCTCGGCTTTGAGGGAGGATCAGGGCCAGACCAAGGTGTGGTTGGTCGATGCGGCAAACATGACGGTGCAACTGCAGGCGGTGGCATTGGCCGGTGCCGATGGCAACCAGGCCGTCATTGCCCAAGGGTTGAAGACTGGTGATGTGGTGGTTACCGCCGGGGTTCATGCCCTGGTGCCTGGACAAAAAGTGAAGTGGCTGCAAGAGGCGAACAAAACCGCAGCAGACCCAGGCGAAGTGAAGCCCGCGAAGTGAGCTGCGCATGAACACGTCCCACGCTTCTCAGGCTTCGCGCCTCAATATCTCGCAGTGGGCGCTGGATCACCCCGCGCTCACGCGTTACCTCTTGGTGGTCTTGCTGCTGCTGGGCTTGGCAGCTTATTTTCAACTGGGCCAGGACGAAGACCCGCCCTTCACCTTTCGTGCCATGGTGGTCAGCGCCTATTGGCCAGGGGCCACCGCGCAACAAATGGCCGAGCAGGTGGCGGACAAGCTGGAAAAAACACTGCAAGAGGTGCCTTACGCCGACAAAATTCGCGCTTACACCAAACCCGGTGAAGCCACCATCATCTTCCAGATAAAAGACTCTTCGCCGCCCAAAGAGGTGCCGCAAATCTGGTACACGGTGCGGAAAAAGATTGGCGACATGCGCGGCACCTTGCCGCTGGGCGTGCAAGGGCCCTTCTTCAACGACGAGTTTGGTGATGTGTTGGGCTCCATGTACGCCTTGGTGCGGGATGGCTTCAGTGAGGCTGAACTTAAAACCCACGCCGATGCGGTTCGGCAGCGCTTGCTCAAGGTTAAACACGTCAACAAGGTGGCCATTTACGGTGCACAAGATGAAAAGCTCTTCATTGAGGTCTCGCATCAACGGCTAGCCCAGTTGGGTTTGGATTTCACCCAAGTGCTGGCGCAGCTGGGCCAACAAAACGCGGTGGAGTCTGCGGGGGTCGTGACTTCGCCCACCGACAACCTGCAAGTGCGAATCAGCGGCCAGTTCACCTCGCCAGAGCAACTGCTTGCGCTGCCGATCCGCGCTGGTGGCAATAGTTTTCGCCTGGGTGACATCGCCACGGTGACGCGCGGCACGGTGGATCCACCCCAACTGCGCGTACGCCACCAAGGCCAAGCGGTGCTGGCGCTGGGCGTCTCCATGACCAAGGGTGGCGACATCATTGAAATGGGCCAGGCCTTGGCCGTGGCCTCCAAAGCCATACGGGCTGATTTGCCGGTGGGGCTGGAGCTCAAGCAGTTTCAAAACCAATCCACCGTGGTGGCTCGTTCGGTGAACGAGTTTGTAGGTGTGTTGATGGAGGCGGTGCTCATTGTGCTGGCCGTGAGCTTTGTGGCCTTGGGGCTGCACTTCAAGCCCCATTCGTGGAAATTCACCATCGACTGGCGACCGGGTTTGGTGGTGGGCATCACCATTCCCTTGGTGTTGGCCATTACCTTTTTAGCCATGTATTACTGGAAGGTGGGGCTGCACAAAATATCACTGGGCTCGCTCATCATTGCTTTGGGATTGTTGGTGGACGACGCCATCATCGCGGTGGAGATGATGGTGCGCAAACTCGAAGAAGGTTTTGACAAAGTGCGCGCGGCGACCTTCGCCTACGAAGCCACCGCCATGCCCATGCTCACCGGCACCCTCATCACGGCAGTGGGTTTTCTGCCCATTGGTCTGGCGCAGTCCACGGTGGGCGAGTACACCTTTGCCATCTTTGCGGTCACGGCGGCAGCCTTGCTGATTTCTTGGTGGGTGTCGGTTTATTTTGTGCCTTACCTGGGGGTACGTCTGCTCCAAGCCCCTGCCGCTTCACCCGGGGAGCAGCCCGTTGCACATGAGCTGTTTGACTCGCCTTTTTACACGCGCTTTCGCTGCGTGGTGAATTGGTGTGTGCAGCACCGCTGGATCACCATCGGGTTGACCGTGCTCAGTTTGGTGCTGGGCATCGTGGGCATGGGCAGGGTGCAGCAGCAGTTCTTCCCCGACTCCAGCCGCTTGGAGGTGCTGGTGGATTTGTGGTCACCCGAAGGCACCTCGTTTGCTGCCAATGAAGCGGTTGCCGCCAAGGTGGAAAATCGTTTGATGGCGCTGGACGGTGTGGAACACGTGAGCACCTGGGTGGGCAGCGGCTTGCCGCGTTTTGCACTGACCATGGATCAAATTTTCCAGAACACCAATGTGAGTCAAATGGTGATTCTCAGCCGCAATTTGGCGGCGCGTGAGCGCTTGCGCCGAGAGTTGCCCGAGTTGCTCGCCAGTGAATTTCCAGAGGTGCGCGCCCGCGCCAAGTTGTTGCCCAATGGCCCACCAGTGGCTTACCCCGTGATGTTTCGTGTGGTGGGCAGCGACCCCGCCCAAGTGCGCGCTTATGCCGACCATGTCAAGGCCATCATGCGCACCAACCCCCATATGCGCGGCGTGAACGACAACTGGAACGAAGCCATCAAAGCCTGGCGCTTGGAGGTGGACCAAGACAAAGCACGCGCACTCGGGGTTTCAAGCCAGTCCATCGCACAGGCCGCGCGCACCCTCAACAGTGGCAGCACTGTGGGCCAGTACCGCGAGGGCGACAAACTGATTGACATCGTCTTGCGCCAGCCCTTGAGCGAACGCGATGCCCTCACCGACCTGTCCAATGCCTACTTGCCCACCAGCACGGGCCGTGTGGTGCCTCTGAGCCAAGTGGCCACGGTGAAGTTGGTGTGGGAACCCGGCGTACTGTGGCGCGAGGGGCGCGACTATGCCGCCACCGTGCAAGGTGATGTGATCGAGGGCTTGCAAGGTGCCACCGTGAGCAATCAGCTCAACCCCCTGTTTGACGCCATCCGCCACACCATGCCCCCAGGCTATCGCATTGAAGTGGCTGGCGCGGTGGAAGAAAGCAGCAAAGGCCAAGACTCCATTTTGGTCGGTGCGCCTTTGATGCTCTTCATCATGTTCACCCTGCTCATGCTCCAGTTGCACAGTTTCAGCCGTGCGGTGCTGGTATTTTTGACCGGGCCTTTGGGCATCTCGGGCGTGGCGGCTGCTTTGCTGTTGCTGGATCGGCCCTTCGGTTTTGTCGCCTTACTCGGTGTGATTGCCCTCATGGGCATGATCATGCGCAATTCGGTAATTCTGATTGCGCAAATCGAACACGACCGAGAACGCGGTGTAGACGCCTGGACTGCCATCGTTGAAGCGGCTGTGATGCGCTGCCGCCCCATCGTGCTCACCGCTGCCGCGGCCGTGCTGGCCATGATTCCGCTCTCACGCAGCGTCTTCTGGGGCCCCATGGCCGTGGCCATCATGGGTGGTTTGCTGGTGGCCACCGTGCTCACCTTGTTGGCCCTGCCTGCCATGTATGCGGCGTGGTTCAAGGTGAAGCGCGCGTAAAAAAGCCGGTTATTGATCCGGCCCGATGAAGTCTCAACTCCCGTTCGGGTTGAGCTTGTCCAAACCCCCGAAGTTCGACACTTCAGAGCTGAGGCGGGACGCTCGGGTCAATGAAATCAAGCACTTATGAGCGGTTTGTTGAGATTGGTGTAGTGGCAGGACCTGCTTTGTAAAGTATTGGCAGATAGTGGTGTTTCCGTTAGAC
>JBJTHI010000319.1:0-2623 GCA_046094425.1 Burkholderiales bacterium
CGTGGCTGGACGCGCGAAACCTTTGCTCTTGCCCTCGCCGTGCAAAACCTGGCCTGGGGTGTGGCGGGGCCGGTGGCGGGCATGCTGGCCGACCGGTTTGGTGCCTTCCGGGTGCTCATCGGCGGTTCGCTGCTGTATGCCGTGGGTTTGGTGCTGATGGCCTTGGCGACCTCGGGCCTGGCCTTCACCGGCAGCGCCGGGCTGCTCATCGGCATGGCGCAGTCGGGCACCACCTATGCAGTGATTTATGGCGTGATTGGCCGCAATGTGGCCCCAGAAAAACGCAGTTGGGCCATGGGCGTGGCCGCAGCAGCGGGCTCTTTCGGACAGTTTTTGATGGTGCCGATAGAAAACTGGCTCATCAGCGACTTCGGTTGGCAAAACGCACTCATCATGCTGGGCTGCTTGGCCTTGGCCATCATCCCCTTGGCCTGGGGCCTGCGTGAACCGGCCAAAGCCGCCATCACGGGCTTTCAGCAAAGTATTTCTCAGGCCGTGCGTGAGGCCTTTAGTTACCCGAGTTTTCAGTTGCTGATGGCAGGTTATTTTGTGTGTGGGTTTCAAGTGGTATTCATCGGCGTGCACATGCCGAGTTACTTGAAAGACCACGGCTTATCGCCCGACGTGGCCACCACCGCCTTGGCCCTGATTGGCCTCTTTAACGTGATGGGCACTTATCTCTCTGGAACACTGGGGCAATACCTGCCCAAACGGCTCATTCTCTCCACCATTTACGCCCTGCGCTCGGTGGCCATCGTGCTGTTTTTGTGGCTGCCCTTGACGCCGTGGAGTGTCTACATTTTCTCGGCCGTGATGGGCGTGTTGTGGCTGTCCACTGTGCCACCCACCAACGCCATCGTGGCCCAGGTGTTTGGGGTGCAGTACCTCTCCATGCTCGGTGGCTTCGTATTTTTAAGCCACCAAATCGGCAGCTTCATGGGCGTATGGTTGGGTGGCAAGTTGTATGACAGCACCGGTAGCTATGACATCGTTTGGTGGATTGCCATTGGCTTGGGTGTGCTTGCCGCCCTGGTGAATTTGCCGGTGAAAGAGTCCGCCATCGTGCGACGTGCCGTCTCTGCTCTGGCCGGTTGAACTCATGCACCACCATGCGTAAACCATCCCTGCGTCGTTTGTTGTTGTGGAGCGCAGCCAGTGTGGCCCTGGGTTTGGTGTTTTTCACCTACCTGCAGCCCCATATGGCGCTGTCGTTGGCCACGCAGTTGTGGAACTGCTTTTGATCGCTTGAATCTACCCAACTTGGCGGGTGGCTAAAATCAATCCCTCTTTGGGAAAATACGCATGACACCGATTACTGGCAGCACCGTGGCCTTGGTCACACCCATGTTGGACGACGGCCGCATCGACTTCGATGGCTTGCGTCAACTGGTGGATTGGCACATCACTGAAGGCACAGACTGCATTGGCGTGGTCGGCACCACGGGTGAATCGCCCACCGTCAATGTGGAAGAACACGTCGAAATCATCCGCGTGGCTGTGGAGCATGCCAAGGGGCGTGTGCCCATCATGGCAGGCACCGGGGCCAACTCCACACGCGAGGCGATTGAGCTGTCCGAGTTCGCCAAAAAAGTGGGGGCTACCTGCACCTTGTCGGTCGTGCCCTACTACAACAAACCGTCGCAAGAAGGCATCTACCAGCACTTCAAAGCGGTGGCCGAGGCGGTGAACATTCCCATGGTGCTGTACAACGTGCCCGGTCGCACTGTGGCCGATATGTCGGTAGAGACCACGCTGCGTTTGGCCCAGGTGCCCGGCATTGTGGGCATCAAAGAAGCCAGCGGTAACATTGAACGCGCTTGTTCACTGATTAAACACGCGCCCAAAGGTTTCTCAATTTATTCAGGTGACGATCCCACTGCGGTTGCACTCATGTTGCTAGGTGGGCATGGCAACGTCAGCGTCACCGCCAACGTGGCTCCGCGTTTGATGCATGAGTTGTGCGTGGCGGCCATGGAAGCTCGCGTGCGCGAGGCCACTGCCCTGCACTTCAAATTGCTGCCTTTGCACAAGCAGTTGTTTGTAGAACCCAGCCCCGCGCCGACCAAATGGGCTCTGTCCCGTTTGGGTCGGTGCCGCAATGCCATGCGCTTGCCCATCACGCCGCTTTCGTCCGCAGGACAAGCCGTGGTGGATCAGGCGCTGCGTGATGCCGGCATGCTTTGACAACCGCACCTGACACGCCAAAGTTCACCCACCAACACCAGCGCGGTCAACCTCCAGCGTCGGCTTTTTTCTCCCTCCTTTTGGAGACATGCTCAGTGATTCTTTCCAGCCGTTCAAATAAACAACCCTGTCCCTCGTTGCGATCAGCGCTAATGCCGGTTGCGGCAGCAGTCCTTTTGTCTAGCCAACTCACGGGTTGCTCAACGATTGAGAATTTTGTGGGCGGCGACAAGGTCGACTACAAAACCGCCGGCGGCAAAAAAAGCGCCGGGCTCGAAATTCCGCCCGACCTCACCCAACTGGCGAAAGACCCGCGCTATCAACCTGCCTCTGGCACCGTGAGCGCCAGCGCATTACAAACGCCTGCTCCCGTTGCCTCTAACAATGCCAACGTGGTCACCACCGTCAATGTCGGGGCGGGTGCGGCGACATCCTTGCC